>CAISOX010000001.1 GCA_903887235.1 uncultured Alphaproteobacteria bacterium
ATCATATTGCCAGCTAAAGAGTACAGAATGCAAAAAGAAGGTAGGAGATTGGTGTGTAGCGCAGAATAGAGTATATAATTGTGAAGAAAGTGAGAAATATATAAAGAAGGAGAAGAGGTATAGGCCTCCATCATTTAAAAGGGATAATATAGAAGAGAGAAAGAGAGTTGTGTGTGGGGAAGAAATAAAGTGCATAGATGGAAAATGCTTTGATATGAGTTATAAGGCAAATGATGAGATGGGGAGTGCTGCAGGGATGTTGGCTACACTTAAGGAGATGCAGGGTGAGTGGAAAGCTAATGGTTCAGTGTTTAAGGGTAATAATGAAAGATGTGATAAGAAAATAGGAGGATATACAAATTGTTGTACGAAGTTAGGAGGATGGGGAAAGATGTTAGGAGCAAAATGTAGCGCAAGAGATAAGAATCTGGCGAAGATGAAGCAGGAAGAAAGGTGTGTAGAAATTGGGACGTTTTGTAGTAGTAGGGTATTGGGAGCGTGCATAATAAAAAGAACAACATATTGTTGTTATGATTCGAAAATAGCGAGGGAGATAAATAAGCAGTCTAGGGAGAAAGGATTAATAAACAAGGGGTGGGGAGATGTAGAATCACCTAATTGCACTGGATTTAGCATAGAGGAGCTACAAGGTATAGATTTTGAAAAGATAGACTTTGAGTTTTTGTCTGAGGATATTAAGAAGAAGAATATATGGAGCAGGATGGGAGATATGAAGAAGGCGCTTGAGCATACGCAAAGATTAATGGAAGGAGAGATTAATACAATTAAAAACGATGTGATAGCAGAGGGTGGTACAGGTATAAATGATACAGGAGATATAAATGAGCAAATAGATGATCAGAAGTTATATGAGAAGAAGTTTTCTGAAACAGAAGATTTAAATGAAAGTAGGCAAAAGAAGCCAGATGGAAGAGATAAGAGTAAAGATACAAAAGATGCAGAGACTTTATACAATAAGGAAGAGTATAAAAATAGGGATCATGGAGGGTTATAAATGTTAATAATGGTGCAAAAAAGTTACAAATATAGCATTTATATAAAGTGCAGTAGTTGCATTAGAGTAGTAAATATGTTACAATGCAATATATGACAAATAATTATAATATTATGAAAGAACCACAAAGACCAACAGTGACAATTACATTTACTCCTAAAATAAGAAATTTAATAATCAGCATGTCTGAAAGATATGCCATGTCTAGAAGTAAAATTATATCAGAAGCAGTAGCAATGTATGCAGAGAAGAAAGCAAAAGAAGTAGGAAGTTTAATGAGTTTTGCTGGAAGTATAAAAGATGACCAAGGTAAAGAGATATTAGAGATAATTAAAAAGTACAGAATAAATAAAGAGGAGATAATACAATGAATTACGTACTAGACTCAGATACTATTATATACTTTTTACAAGGTCAAAATGCCCTTGTAAATAAGATAGGTTCAATAGATATAGATAAGATACATACCACAGCTATAAACGAAGCTGAATTATATTTTGGAGCGTATAATTCGTCTCAAGTAAAGGGTAATATAGAAACGGTTAGAGGATTTATAAGAAATATTAAGGTACTGGATTTTGACAGCAGTGCTGCAAAGAGATATGGGGAAATTAAATCAGAATTAAAAAAGCAAGGCAAGATAGTTCCTGATATGGATATTTGTATAGCATCAATAACTAAAAGCAAGAAAATGACTTTAGTTACAAATAACATTAAAGATTTTGCTAGAATAGAAGGGCTTAAAGTAGAGAATTGGATTAAAACAAGCTAATGGGAAAAGCAGTATCCACAGCAGTTATAAAAGTAATATTTGTAACAAGTAAAGTCGCTTTACTTGTTCTTGGAATAGCAAGTAGTGGATATTGTAATGAAAGCTTTTACAAAAATCATGCGAGGGGTTGGCATTGGTATGAAATGAGTAAAGAGAGTGAGGAAGTGCTGGATACAAAAGAACAAAATGACAAACCAAGCGCTATAACCCCTACGCAAGAAGTGGATAGTATCAGAAAGGAAGCAGAAAGTAAACTGCATAATGCAATGATAAAGCCAACAGAGGAGAATGTAATAGAATATATCAAGATGCAGGAGAAAATAGCAGACAGGAGTGAGAAGTTCTCTGAGGTATGGCAAAAAGTGATATACAAGAATCCAGAGTTAGATAGAACTCTTAAACATCCAGTATCATATAATGCGCTTCATATATCTAAGGAGGAGGTATCAAAAAACAAAAG
>CAISOX010000002.1 GCA_903887235.1 uncultured Alphaproteobacteria bacterium
GTTAATATTAATGGTAAAAGTTTTAGAATGAAAACAAAAAATCAAAATAAAACGGAGGCTAAATAATGTAAAAAAATTTATTTATAGGTGGTACAATTTTCGTTAGCACAGGTGGTACAATTTTCATTGACATTGACACTACTCGCACTATGGCCCAAAAGAGTTCCATAAACAATCTGTTTATAACTCATATAGTGAGCTACTTCGACTAAACTATTCAGGTCAAATAACCTATAAAAACTTATTAGACGCCCGATATATACCATTTATCCTCTCCCAATGATCTTTAATTACCTCGACTGTACATTAGTTTTACTTTTTTACAAATTATTAGCCAAACTAAAGCATATCCTACAACTTGAGGTTAAATTTTGTTAATCGCTATTATGAATATTTCTGATGAATCTTTGTAGCTGGCTTCTGGTTTAAAAAAATGAACTTCTTTAAAATGCAATCTTAATTTATTAAAAAACTCCTTTGTTTTATTTCCTTCAAATAACTTGATAACAAGTGAACCTCCCCTGTCTAAAAAATTCTCAGAAAATGAAAATACTGATTCAGCTAAATTCATAATGTTTATGTGGTTAATACTTCTAGTACCACCAGTATTTGGCGCCATATCGCTGCAAATTAGATTTAATTTATTGCCCGATAACATCTGATCTAATTTGCTCCATACTTCACCTGAGGTAAAATCTCCTTCAATAGTTTTTATATTTTCTATTGCTTCAATATTTTTTAAATCAACCCCTACCACCATGTTATTTACTTTACTAAATCTACTTATATATTGCAGCCATGAACCTGGTGCGGCTCCTAAATCTAAAATATTTTTCGCTCCTTTAAGTATTTTAAATTTTTGATTTATATCATCTAGCTTATATGCAGCTCTTGAACGAAAATTATTCTGCTTAGCCAGTTTGCTAAATCTATCATTAGCATTTCTGTCTAGCCATTTTGTAGATGACTGCTTGAGCTTTCCTTTTGTTTTTATTTTCAAATTACTTTGCTCTTAACAAATTTTTCATGAATTAAAGTTCCAACAAAATCATTCAGCCCAATTCTTCTTTCTTTTCTTAACCTCTCTGATCTTAAAATAGACATTAATTTTTCTATACTGTGATCTAGATCTCTATTAATTATAATGTAGTCATATTCATGCCAATGGCTTATTTCTTCATCTGACCTCAGCATTCGTTGCTCTATTGTTTCTGGCTTATCTTGATTTCTTAACTCTAGCCTCTCTAATAATTCTTTTTTTGATGGTGGTAACAAAAAAACGCTAGTTACATCAGCCCTTGCAATTGCAGATAATTGCCTATGACCCTGCCAATCTATATCAAACAAAACATCTTCACCCTTATCTAATTTTTTAAGGACTTGTTTTTTAGGGGTACCATAAAATTCTCCAAAAATTTCTGCGTATTCTAAAAATTCTTCATTTTCAATTCGCTTTTTAAATTCATCATAATTTATGAAATAGTAATGCACACCATCAATCTCATTTGGTCGTTTTTTTCTAGTTGTACAGGATATTGATAAAGAAATATGGCTATCATTTTCAATAACGTAATTTGCTAAAGTTGTTTTACCAGTTCCTGATGGAGCTGACAAAATAAGCATTAAGCCCCTTCTTTTAATATTAATACTATTCACCAAAAATAAACTCTGAATTTTAAATTAGCCTGCACTATAACAACTTTTTAACTTTGTTTCAATTTTATCAATAATTATTTTTTCAACATCTATTTTATATAAATTCTTAATTGCAACCAATCCAGTTGGAGAAGTGACGTTTATCTCAATTAATTTCTCATCAATTATATCTATTCCTACTAAAAATAAATCATTATCCTTTAAAAATTTTCCTACTTCTATACACAATCTTTGCTCTTTTTGAGTTAAAGAGGTTTTATATGATTTTCCTCCCATTATCATATTTACTCGAAATTCTCCCTGTTTTGCTTTCCTATTAATGACTCCTAAAATCTCTCCATCTAGGAACATTACCCTTTTATCACCAAAATCCACTATGTTTGGTAAATATTCCTGTAACATCAAATATCCATGCTGCTTAACTATAGAGTCAATATTTTGCGTTGTATTTTGACCATCATATTCCACTTTGATAACTCCTTGACCTGCACAATCATAAAGTGGTTTTAATATTGCAACATTGTGCTTGGCAATAAAATCCACTATATCATCTACTATTGAAGACACCATTGTATCTGGTATAAACTCTTTAAAATTCAAAATACTCAATTTCTCCGTTACATCCCTTATTGATCTTGGATTGTTGATTATTAGTGTATTCTTGAGAGTTTCAATTAAATATGTAGTAGTTAAATATTGTTGATTAAAAGGTGGAATCTGTCTAATAAACACAACATCAAAATTTTCAAGTTGCACTTTTTCTGTACTTAATTTTATGATTTTTTTACCTTCGTAATCTATTTCAAAATACTGCCCTTTTGCATATAAGCAATTTTCTTCAAAAATTAAGCTTTGAGGTAGCAAATAAAATAACTCATACCCTCTAACCTGAAATTCGTTAGCTAGTAGCAATGTCGAATCCGATTCAAAATCTAAGCCTTCAATAGGATCAATAAGAAAAGCTACAGATTTTTTTTGATTAATCATTTCAAAATATTCATTTTAAATTCAGTATAAGCCTATGAAAATTTATTCAGGAAGCCTTGTACAAGCTAAAGAATTTGATCTAAAATGGCAATGAAAAAGTAACAGCTAGTAAGTATAATTCTTATATATCACTCACTCTCAGTTATTCTGCAGTTTTTCTACTATCCTTTAAGTACACTATACAAAATTATAATAAAAGATTTAATTTTTTAAAAAAGGTGCTATTTAATGATATTATGTAATATTGGTTTTATTGCAATTTCTACTTTGTTAATTAACAATTAAAATAAATTTAAGAGCTTTATGTGCGGTATTTTTTGTTTAAACAGTAATGATAATGTAAAAAATGATATTATAAGGGGTTTGCATTTTTTAGAATATAGAGGTTATGATTCAGCGGGATTAGCATTTATCGACGATAATAGGTTAAATACCATTAAGGCTTTAGGTCAAGTTTCAAACTTAGAAGAAAAAGTAAAAAATACGCCAGATGATGGTAAAATTGGCGTTGGTCACACTAGATGGGCTACCCATGGCAAAGTTAGTTTGAGTAACTCACACCCTATTGCCAATCAAGAAATTGCGGTTGTACATAATGGAATAATTGAAAATTATAAAGAAATCAAAAATAAGTTAATTAAATTAGGATATAAATTTATAGGTGAGACAGATACTGAAGTAATATTAAATTTACTACAATACTACATTGATTCTAAATTTAATCACATTGAGGCTTTCAAAAAAACAATTGCTGACATAGATGGTAATTATGCAATTTCTGCAATATTTCTACACGAAAAAAATAATATATATTGTGCAAAAAATGGATCGCCCTTATCAATTGGACTAGGTGACAATACAAATTATATTTCATCAGACGTTAACACTTTAGCATTTTTTGTGGAAAATTCCATAACACTTGAAGATGGCGATATCGCCATTATAGCTAAAGATGGTTACAAAATTTTTGATAGCAACGATAAAATTGTAAAAAGAAGTGTACGAAAATTTACTAAGAAAGAAGGAAAAGACAATGAGCTTGGTGGCTTCCCAAATTATATGCTTAAGGAAATAAATGAACAACCTAAAGTCTTAAAGAAAATTATACAAGATATTATATCTGAAAAAGAAAAGAAAAATTTATTAGACATAAATTGGCCAAAGGTAAGTAAGGTGTCCATAGTTGCATGTGGCAGTTCATACAATGCAGGAATGGTGGCAAAATATTGGTTTGAATCCTATGCAGAAATACCAGTAGAAATTGATTTTGCTTCAGAATTTAGATCAAGAAACATCATATATGACAAAAATGCTGTATATGTCTTTATATCCCAGTCTGGAGAAACCCTTGATACCTTAGTTGCATTAAAGGAAGCGCAAAAACATGGAGTGATTACTATAGGACTTGTAAACAACTTAAATAGTTCAATTGCAAATTTAGCTAGTCATATTATAGCAATTGAAGCTGGAACTGAGGTGTCTGTAGCATCAACAAAAAGTTTTGTCGCTCAGTTAATGAAATTACTTCATTTGATATTAACGGCAACAAAACAGAAAGAATTGATATCAGAGGCAACTTTTCATGAATTATTGAATAAAATTAATACTCAAATCAACTTCTTGGACGGCTTACTTGAAGTGAATAAAAAAATTGAGGAAATTTCTCAACTTATCTGTAAAGCTAAAAATATAATTTTCATAGGTAGAAATTATATGTACCCCATTTGTTTGGAGGGAGCCTTAAAATTAAGGGAGTTATCATATTTACCTGTTTTTGCATGTGCTGCTGGAGAACTTAAGCACGGTTCAATAGCATTAATTGATGACAATTCTTTAGTTATTGCATTAGCGCCAGAAAGTGATACCCATCAAAAAATGATTTCAAATATCGAAGAAGTAAAGACAAGAGGTGCTAAAGTTGTTTTACTAACAGATTCAAGTAGTGATTTTGAAGTTGATTATTTACTAAATATCCCCAAAGGCTGTGAAATTTTAGCACCATTGTTTTACACGATACCTTTGCAACTATTTGCCTATCAAGTTGCTTTAAATCTCGGTAAAAACGTAGATAGACCGAGAAACCTTGCAAAATCTGTAACTGTTGAGTAGAAAAGGCGCCGTCCAAAACATTAAGCCTGATAACTTGATAAGAACCTCCTTTCAGTCGTTATAAAATAGCTAGTATTATTTACAAGTATTTAATTTTGCTTTTTTAAGATACATGACGGTGTCCGTGCACCACTTTAATAAACTACTTTTTCGTTAATCTACTATTCGTGAATATAGTTATTGCAAATTAATGATGTGTGAGACGATATTTTCCATATAACTAGACAATACGCCACCCATATAATTTAAGGATAACAGCAAAGAAAAAAATACAGCTATGATTTTTGGCACAAACGAAATTGTGGGCTCTTGAATTTGTGTTAAAGCCTGAACCAATGATATCAATACACCAACAACCAACGCTACCAAAAGAAGTGGCAAAGATAACTTTAATAACACCATTAGACTATCTTGCGCTATTTCTATAATAGTTCCTGCGTCCATTCTAATTTAATTTTTCGTTTAATTGTTTATTGTTATTGTAAAGAGTCATAAAATCTACAGGAGATATGTATAAAGGTAAATAACCGCCATCTCTTGAAAGATCAGAAATAATCCTTCTAGCGTAAGGAAAAATAATATTAGGACACTGAATAAAAATTATTTTTTCTTTATCCTTCACATCTTTTTCTAAAGTAAAAACCCCTGCATATTTCAAATCAATCAAATACTGAATTTCATCTTCAATAACGGATTTAACTTGAATACCTAACACCACTTCATATGTTTCATTTTGTATACTATGAGCCCCTATATCAATTGAAACATCCACCTCTGGTTTTTCATTATTTAATAGGCTATATGGAGCTTTTGGATTTTCAAACGATAAATCTTTGACGTATTGAGCATTAACCAAAACGCTACCATTAATGCCTAATTTTTGTGACATGATTAAAATTATAATCTATTAATTTAACAATTTATATCAAATTTACTTGAAGAATACAAAGATAATATATATTTAAGTATGTAAATAGTTCGTAATATGTTAAAGTGAAGCCATGGATTTAGTTATTTTAATAGCGCTTACTGCCTTTATTGTTTACAAGCTTTTTCAAAGTCTTGGTAGGGAAGATAAAGACTTAAAACAATTCAAACACATAGAGCCTGTATTGGATAGTTTAAAAAAACATGTAAATCATGTTAAAAATGTGGAGTTTGAAATCATTTCAATAAAGGATGCCAATTTAGTCCCAGAGGTAAAAAAGGTGTTTGAAAAATTGCTTATAGAAGAAAAATCTTTCAGCATTAATCATTTTATCGATGGGGCAAAAAAAGCATTTAAGATGATTTTAATAGCTTTTAATTCCAGTGAAATACAAACTTTAAAAGAACTTTTGGCACCAAGTGTTTACGAAAAGTTTATCAAAGAAGTAAATGATAGAATCGCACAAAAAATAAAATATAATGTAACCTTAGTTGGAATAAAAGAAGCAAATATAATTGATGCAAATATTATAGATAATACTGTCTCCGTTAAACTTGAAATAATTAGTGAGCAAATTATTACTGTTAGAGATAAAGACGAAAATATCATCTCTGGTAGTGCGAGTAAAATCTTACCAATGCGTGACATATGGAGTTATAGCAAAAAAATTAAATCTGGAAACATTTGGCATATAACGCAAACTGAATCTAAATGAAATGCTTGAAATTTAAAAACATACTTTTATTAATTTTTCTTATCATCCTGTGCTCTTGTTCTAGTGATTATAAAAGAAAATATAAAGTTAGGGAAGCTAAATTTGTTAAAACTGAATACAGTAAAATTGTAGGATGGAAGTATGATACTCACCTTATTAGCCTAAATACATTTGCAAACTCTTGCAAACAAATTATAAAACGTGGAGATAACCAACCAATTAGCAAATTATCACAATTAGGTGGTACTGCAATAAATTGGAAGAGAATTTGCTATGACCTAAACAACCAAAAAATTAAAACAAACGAACAAGCTAAACATTTTTTTGAAAAATGGTTTACGCCGTATACAGTACTAGATGGACAAAATAATGCCACTGGTAAATTTACTGGTTATTATGAAATTGAGATGAATGGAAGTACCATAAAGACACGGAGGTGTAGCCATCCAGTTTATATGCCTCCCAAAAATCTTTCTCAACATCAACGCAAGAGTCATCTTTCTCATTCATCAATAAACAATGGATCTCTAAAAGGAAAAAATTTAGAAATTCTATGGGTCGATAATCATGCAAGATTATACTTCATGCACATCCAAGGATCTGGCAGAATCAAACTAAATGACGGAAAATTAATTCGTTTAGGCTACGCTGGGCAAAATGGGTTTGAGTATAAATCTATAGGCCCATACTTCAAAGAGTATAATGCAACTGGTATTAATTCTGCGCTTGACATGATTGAGTGGCTACACCAAAATCCAAGAGATGGTAAAAAAATTATCGAACGAAATCAATCATATGTGTTTTTTAGAAAAATCAACGGTGATGGGCCAATTGGTGCTCAAGGAATACCACTTACATCTGAACGATCTATTGCTTTAGACAAAGCCATTTATCCTTATGGAACACCTGTTTGGATTGACACATCACTACCCAAAACAAGGAATTATACAGATAGAAAATATAGAAGATTATTTATAACTCAAGATACTGGAGGGGCTATAAAGGGCGCTATCAGAGGTGATATATTTTTTGGGCATGGGAAAAGAGGTGAGGAGCTAGCATGCTACATGAACAACAAGGGAAGACAATATGCATTATTTCCAAAAAGCGTTAAGATACCAAGCTACTATAGAACGCATTAGGACTGATAATGCTAAATAAATACTTAATAATAGATTTGAAATTTGCCAGCACAGCACTGATTAATGCGTTGAGAGAATAAATGTATTATGTTTTCATAATGTGATTTATTCCACTAACTGTAATTGCAATCTAACTATTGATAGCATTAATCGAGGTCAAGTAGACTCCTGAGATTATATATTATTGCCGCTTAAAAGATTATTAAAGTAGCAGATGCTCATGATGTATAATAATCTTATATTTTAAATTCCAAAAGCATCTTTTAAAATATTTTTTTGCTTCATCGATTTAGAAATGGACGAATTGATTGTCAGATAGTTTGGAGATTTCTTGCGCTATCGTTGCTTTATCGGAACAAGATGAGCCGTTGATTATAATAATTTTATTCATAATTCTTATCCAAATATAATTTCATCCCCTCATGGCTTGCTTTAAAGCCCAGATTTTCATAAAAATGCTTTGCCGATGTTCGCTGTTTATTAGTCGTTAATTGGATAATTGACGCACCTTTTGATTTTCCATATTCCATAGCTTTTTGCATCATCCATTCACCAATTTTTTGACCGCGATATTTTTGGATCACACGAACTGCTTCTATTTGCATACGGGTACTTCCCATGAAAGTAAGGGATGGCATAATCATTAAATGGCAAGTGCCGATAATTTCATCGCCGTTTTCAACCACCATTAAATATTGATTTAGATCGCTATCGATTTTGTGAAATGCTTTTATGTAGTTTCCATCAAGTGAAGCTGATTTAGATTCTCGCGTTTGTCCTAGTTCATCTTCTAAGAGCAGTTCTATAAGACAATGTAAATCTGCTAGTCTTGCTTTTCTGTGTGTTAAATTCATAGCTCCTTCCTGAAAAAAATCTTTGCTTTAGGTCAATCATGCTTATAGCCAAGGCGTTTATAGAATTACTTGTTTTTCTTATTCAAAAAATTAAATATTTTAGTGAAGCCAATTGTGAAACCTCCATTACCCGTAACGTTAATAGCAGTGCCAAAAGGGTCAAATAATAAATACACAACTGTTATGACTCCAATCATTTCAGATGAAAATCCCAGATATTTTTCAAGCAAGGGGGCTATAATCAATAGAGCACCACCAGGTACAGCTGCTACTGCAAATTTTGAGAGTGCGCATAAGAATGCAAAAAATACAAAAGATTCAAATGTAGGCATTGGGGCGTTAAATGTTTTGATAGTTGCAAATGTCAATATGGTAACACCTATAGCGCTACCAATGGTATGAGTGTTGATTACAGCTGGAACTATGGCTTTATATAATGTTGATTTATTCTTAAAAATTTTCTCCATTGAGATTAACAAGACACTCATTGAAGCCGCACTTGAGATTGTACTGAATCCAGTTAAAGCTGCTGGGAACACATTTTTAAAATACATTAAGCATTCTTTTATATTAAATTTTGAAATTATAAAATAAAATAAGAATAAGTATGTTGCTTGAGTAATTACTATTACCAAAAGTACCTTGCCATAGACTGTAATTGCATTTTCCAATGCACCTTCATGCTGAAGTTTTATCACAAAGCCAAGCACAAATAGAGGTAATATTGGAATAAAAAATTTCTTAAGAAATATAGTCGAAATTTTACTAATAGTCTTAGTAAAATTCTCAATTCGTTTATTTCTCTTAATTGAAAATATAATGCTGAAAATAAAGCCTATCAACAAAGCTTTACCATTACTGATAATAGGTGGAATATTTATATTCCAAAAAGGCATCAATGTACTACTGGCACCTAAATTACTATTTTGAGTTACCAAAAAATCTAAAAATGTGGTTCCAACAGAATAACCTATATATATCGCAATGCTATTAGAAATAAAGATGCATAAAATTAAAAGACTTGTAAATTTTACAACATTACCCTCTAGTGAAAGCAAGCTACTTGTTATAAAAGAAAAAATAATAAAAGGTAGTATAAACAATAAAATTGATTTTAATATGAGGCTTATACTTAAAAATAGCTCTTTAATAACTACTGGTAAAAAATCACCAAATAGGTATATGGCAATTAAAATAAAAAATAATGCTAGAGGTAATTGAAATTTTTTCATATAATGCGTGTCATACCGTAAACTTTAAAAATAAAAACACTATTTGATGTTTGAAATCAAGCTAAATAAAAATATTAAAAAATATAATGATTCAATATCAGGAGTAGATTTACTTCAGGAAATTGATAAAAGTTTAAGACAAAGCTGTCTCGCTATAAAAATTAATAATGAGATCAAGGATTTATCAACTATGATAAATGAAAATAGTGAAGTGGATTTTGTATTTTCCTCCTCTCCTTTAGGCTTAGATATAATCAGGCATGATGCAGCTCATATACTTGCACAAGCCGTGAAAGAATTGTATCCAGAAGCTATGGTTACGATTGGTCCAGTTATTGAAAATGGATTTTATTATGATTTTGCAAATGTTGCCCCATTTAATGAAGCAGATTTAGAAAAAATTGAAAAGAAAATGCAAGAGATTATCGATCAGAATCTTGCAATCACTAAAAAAGTTGTTACAAAAGATGAGGCAATTAGCTTTTTTCAAGCTCAAGGAGAAAAATATAAAGTTGAAATTATTAATTCTTTTCCTGATGATGCCATAATCACTATTTATACCCAAGGTAATTTCTCTGATCTATGTAAGGGGCCCCATTCTCAAAACACCGGAGTAGTTAAGGCCTTTAAATTAATGAAGATAGCTGGAGCTTATTGGAGAGGTAATAGCCAAAATGAAATGTTGCAAAGAGTATATGGAACTGCTTGGTCTGATAAAAAAGAACTAAAGCAATATTTAACGATGCTTGAAGAAGCAGAAAAAAGAGATCATAGAAAGTTAGGTAGGCAATCTGATTTATTTCATTTTCAGGAAGAAGCTCAAGGGGCGGTGTTTTGGCATCCAAAGGGATGGGATTTATTTCAAAGGCTGATTAATTATATAAGAAATAAACAAAATGATAATGGCTATTTTGAGATAAGCACTCCGGAGATCATGGATAAAAATCTTTGGGTACTATCTGGTCATTGGGAAAAATTTAGAGAGAATATGTTTACCGCAAATTCTATAGAAGAAGATAAGGTGTATGTGGTAAGGCCAATGAATTGCCCAGGTGGAGTCCAAGTGTATAATCAGGGTATTAAAAGCTATAGAGATTTACCACTACGATTAGCAGAATTTGGTAAAGTGCATAGATATGAGCCTTCAGGTGCTTTACATGGGTTAATGAGAGTTAGAGCATTTACCCAAGACGATGCTCATATTTTCTGCACAACTGAGCAAATGACTGAAGAATGCATTAACGTTTGCAAATTAATTAAGGAAATATACAAGGATTTTGGTTTTGAGGATGTCAAAGTTAAATTTTCAGATAGACCAGAAAAAAGAATTGGCACAGATGAAGTTTGGGATGAGTCAGAAAAAGCATTATTAGATGCCGTTAAACAACAAAATTTACCATATACTTTGAATAAAGGTGAGGGAGCGTTTTATGGTCCAAAATTAGAATTCGTTCTAAGAGATGCGATAGGTAGAGATTGGCAATTAGGAACGCTACAAGTGGATTTTAATTTGCCAGAAAGGCTAGATGCAAATTATATTGATAAGGACGGGAAAAAATATAGACCAGTGATGCTTCATAGAGCATTATTTGGCTCAATCGAGCGATTTTTAGGCATTTTGCTGGAGCATTATTCTGGTAATTTACCAATTTGGCTTGCACCCATCCAGATAGCTGTTATTACAGTGACTGATGAGCTCTCAACTTATGCTAAAAATGTTTCAGAAATATTAAAAAAGAATGCGATTAGGCATGTAGTTGATTTAGATAATGAAAAAATTACTTATAAAATAAGAAAACATTCTCTTAATAAGGTGCCAATAATCGTTGTTTTAGGAAAAAAAGAAGAGGAAGAGAAACTTGTATCTGTGAGAAAATTAGGTGATAAGCATCAAGAAGTACTTGAGTTAAGTCATTTTGTAGATAAATTGTTAAATGAAATTAAACAAAAAAGGAGCTAGTTATATCAAAAAAATCTATTAATATAAAAATTAATTCAGACATTGATTCCAAGGAAATACGTCTTGTTGACAGTGACGGGAAAATGTTGGGAGTAGTTAAAGTTGAAGAAGGTATAAATTTGGCTAAAGAAAGAAAGCTAGATTTAGTGGAAATATCAGCTAATACAGAACCGCCTGTTTGTAAAATTTTAGATTTTGGGAAATATAAATATGAGCTAAGAAAAAAATTTCATGAATCTAAGAAAAAACAAAAGACAGTAGAAATAAAAGAAATAAAGCTTAGACCAAATATTGCCGTTGGTGATTTTAATGTTAAATTAAATAATGCTAAAAGATTCATAGGTGATGGAAATAAAGTTAAGGTAACATTATTTTTTAAAGGGCGGGAAATAGTTCATGAGGATGTTGGAATGAATATCATTGAGAAGTTTAAGGCAGAAGCTTTGAATTTTGCTAAAATTGAATTAGATATTAAAAAAGAAGGAAAGAATATCTCTATCATCATGGCTCCTAAATAGATTGCTAAAATATGACAGAATTAACTCCTAAACAAATAGTTGCAGAACTTGACAGATATATTGTAGGGCAGAATCATGCCAAAAAAGCAGTATCTATTGCTTTAAGAAATAGATGGCGTAGAAAGCAGGTTGCTAATGATTTACGAGATGAAATAGTTCCTCATAATATATTGATGGTTGGACCAACTGGCGTTGGTAAAACTGAAATTGCAAGAAGACTAGCTAAATTCTCAAACTCTCCTTTCATAAAAATTGAAGCAACAAAATTTACAGAGATAGGATACGTTGGTCGTGATGTGGATTCAATTATTAGAGATTTGCTTGATATTACAATAAAGCTCGTTAGAGAAAAATTTAACGTAGAAGTAGCTAGCAAAGCATTTCATGAAGCTAAATTGAAATTGGTAGATAGTTTAGTTGGTAAAGATGCATCAGAAAAAACGAAGGAATTGTATTTCAAAAAACTTGATGCTAAAGAATTGGATGATAGGGAAGTAGAAATTTCAATTAATGAATCATTCAATAAAAATCCTCAAATTCCAACATTTGACATACCTGGAATGCCGGGAAGTCAAATGGGTATGTTAAATATCGGAGACATGCTTGGAAAAACTTTCAGTTCAAAAAAACAAAAATTAGTAAAATTACAAGTATCAGAAGCTATCAAACATTTAATTAAACAAGAAACAGAAAAATTAATTGATGAACAAGCAATTATAGACGAGGCCATAAAAATTACTGAAGAAGATGGGATAGTATTTTTAGATGAAATTGATAAGATTGCAGGTGGTGGAGTAAATAAACGAAATGAAGTAAATAGAGAAGGTGTACAACGTGATTTATTACCATTAATAGAAGGTACAATAGTAAGTACAAAGTATGGATCTGTAAAAACAAATCACATTCTGTTTATAGCATCAGGAGCATTCCATTTGGCTAGACCTTCTGATTTATTGCCGGAATTGCAAGGTAGATTGCCAATTAGAGTGGAGTTGTCACCATTATCTAAAGAAGATTTACTGAGAATACTTAAAGAACCAGAAAATTCACTACCAAAACAATATTGTGCGTTGCTAAAAACAGAAGGAGTGAATTTAAAATTTATGGAAAGTGGATTAGAAAGTATTGCAAAGCATGCTACAAAAATAAATGATGAAATAGAGAATATTGGCGCTAGAAGATTATATACTTTGCTTGAAAAAATTTTAGAAGAAGTGAGTTTTACTGCTGACGAAATAAAAGGCAAAACTATAATCATAGATTCTAAATTTGTTGAGAAGAATTTATCTTCAATTAATATAGCAGAGGATTTGAGTAAGTTTATTCTGTAATAACCCATGCAAAATAATGAGATATTATTGCAGAATTATAGGAAACTGATTCAAAGGATTGAGGAATGTAATAAACTATATCAAAGTGAATCAAAATTTCTTTTGGTTTCAAAGCACTTAGATCGTGGCCAAATTGAATATATAATTGCTAATACTGAACAAAGAATTTTTGGTGAAAATAAAGTCCAAGATGCTATAGATAAGTGGTCTAGCATTAAAGAAACCCACCCAGACATTAAACTTCATTTGATTGGTAAATTACAAACTAATAAAATAAAAAAAGCTGTAAAGTTATTTGACATTATAGAAACTGTAGATTCTGTTGAGTTAGCTCGTAAAATAACTGATGAGGCACTAAAAATAGGTAAAAAAATACAAATATTTCTTCAGGTCAATATTGGGAATGAACCTCATAAAAATGGAATAATGCTGAGGGAGTTTGATGAGATTTTTATTAAAGTTCAAAGAAACATAGTAGATGTTAGTGGGATAATGTGCATACCGCCGGCAGATGGCCCAGCATTTTTTTATTTTGGCTATATGAATAAAATCGCAAAAAAACATAAAATAAGTGAACTAAGTATGGGAATGAGTGCAGATTTTCAAACAGCCATTAAATTTGGCTCTACCCAAGTTAGAATTGGGAGTTTTGTATACGGAAATAATAACAGCTAACTTGATACAGTCTTAAAAGCTCACCTTACGCAAAAAATGAAAAAAAATTATTATAGATGTAAAATTTAGGGGTTTTCTTCAGTACGAGCTAAATATATTTATTGCACCACTTTAATATATGAACTTTTTCTTAGATTTTTAATGAAGTTTTTTAAATTTGAGTTTAGTTTTTGATTATAAAGTATATTTCTAACCTCTTCTTCACTAAGTTGTTTTGTCTTCTTATTTAGTTTTTTAATGTCTTCAATTTTTAATATTATGATGCTATCATTTGTTTCAATAGGCTTACTTACAGAGCCAACATTAAAAATATTGTTAAATGCATTACTAATATCACTTGATAAATGAACAATTTTAACCCAACCAACAAGTCCATTATTTAGAGAAGTTTTGCCTTGTGAAAATTGTTGTACTAAATTTTTAAATGACTCTCCTTCTTTTAGGGATGAATAAATTTTGTTAAGAGATTTTTCGAGATTTTCATTATTAATTATACTTTTATTGAAACTGATCTCATAAAGTTTAAGTTCTGTGTCAGGATTTATACTTGATGTATTATTATCGAAATTCTTAGATATAGTTTCTAAATTATCTATAACTTCTTGTTTTGAAACTGTAGTCTCAGATTCTATCTTGTATTCTATTAGTTTTTTTAACAAAAGCTGAGATTTTATATAATTGAACAAATCTTGCTTATTTATCTTGAATTTGTTAACTAGCTCATTTAAGTTATCCAATCCACGATCACTTACTATATCATTCATATATTGATCGATATGCTTTTCTGAAATAATAATATTATTATTTTTTGCTATTTGGGATAATAGTTTCTCATCAATCATTGACTGAATCACATCTGCTTTTTGGCTGTCATCAATTTTTGTGTTATTTAAAAATTCTAACAGCTTGATTCTGTTTTTTAATTCAAATGAAGTTATAATTGCTTCATTAACATAGGCAACAATCGTATCTTGTTGTGAATGAGCAAAAGTGGTAGTAAACAGCATCAATAATATAACAAATAATTTGCTGATTGAAATAGTAAATTTTTTCCTAATATTCATAATAAACACTAACTAAAGATAGGTTCTATTTTTAAAAAAGTTGTTACCGAAGATTTTAAACCTTTCGGTTTGGAATAGTCTCTTATTACACCAAAATTTATCTTTAAACAATCTCCTTTGTAAAATAAGCCTACTTCATTGCTGATCCATTTGTTTTTTTCAGTTCTTTTTTTATTATTTTCATTACCGCTTGGGCAAACTTGTTCTATTTTAGAGCCAAGCTTTCTTCTTGCTCCTGTTTCTACACCCCAATTATTATTGAAGTTGTAAATGAACTTAACGCCAATTTCTTGATTGTGTGAATTGTAACATTTGTTAATATATTTTTTGTTAATATAAATGTGGTTTAAATCAATACCGGTTTTGTCATTGTGTATTTGGAAATCTAGCTCATTTTTTATTAGATTTAAATGATTAGGAGTAAGGCTTATGTTGTTAATTACTGATACTCCATTACTTAAGTGAGCATATAATTTGCTAACAATTTCTGTTTTTAATGAGTTCAATTTATCATCCCACGTATAGGAACGATTTTTTACATTTGGATCTGTAGGTTTGTTTAGTTTATAACTTTGTCCTAAAATTGCTCCATAAGTGTTTTTTCCCGTATAGTAATTAGTTCTGACACCAAAATTTAATCTTGACCCAACCTCGACATTGTCTTTTCCTTTGAAAAAATTTGAAGAAAATATATTGGAAGTGCTAATAATTTGTGGTTGGCCATCTTCATTTAAGAAATTCTGTTTTGTTTCAGAGTTGTATGTAAAATTGACGATAGGTTCCATAATTAAATTTTTATGTCCGATAAATTTTATAAATGGCCACTTCCAGTCGATAGATAATTTACCCATCAATCTATTTTTTGTACCGGATTCCTTAGCTTTTGTTATATCATAATAATCATATCTAATCGCTGGATTAATATTTATAATTTGTCCAAAAGGCATGGTGGCATCGTGAAATGAATCAAGTTGGAAAGTCCCTCTTGTATAACTTATTCCCTCAGCCCTTCTTAAATTTAAAATATCGGTGGAAATCGCTATATCTGATATAAAAGGATATTCTAAAGGCAATCTATTATATGTTCTAATCCAAGGTAATATATATGGAGTATTTTTATTTTTTAAGTTATTTTCTCTTAAATTTTGAAAGGAAATGCCTTCTAAGGTTAATAATTGATTTTTCTTTTCTTTTCTTAATGAAACGTTGCTAGTTAGTATATCATCGTCGATTATATCATATTTTTTTGTAAAAACTTTATCCCTATCAAATAACCTCTGAAATTTATAATTTAGAAAATAGTTATTATTAAATTTAAAATCACCTTTTGAAGCAACATAGCTTTTAAAAGTATTTTTTTTATTTATTATGTCTTTATCATTTATAAAATCACTATTGACCTCATATTGACCATATTTAGTTAAATATCGGATGTTTATATTGTTTAATGTGTTGCTTTTATTGCTTAATGTTGGTGTATAGGTTAAATCCATTTGAGGTGCAATATTAAAGTAGTAAGGAATTGATATTTGCAAACCTAATATATTAGAACTTTTAAATTTAGGAACTAAAAATCCACTTTTTCTAGCTGAATTTGGGGTAGGAATAGAGAAATAGGGAGAATAAAATATAGGAACCCCAAATAATTCTATTTTACTATCTTTAAATTCTACTTTTTTTTCTTTTTGGTTTAAAGTAGCTTCTTTTGCTCTTATTTGCCACAGTGGCACGTTTGGAATATAATTATCTTCACATACCTTGCATGTTGAAAAAACCAAATTTTGAATTATAAAGGTGTCCTTATCCACCATTTGTGCAAAATCAGAGGATAATAAACCCTTATGTGAAATTCTAGCCTTGAACTTTACAATTATTCCAGCTCCATTGCTTTTATTAAAAAAAGCCTTTTTACCAAAAAAATAATTTTTATTATTATTACTAAATGCCAAATTACCAAGCGCATATAGATAATTATTTTTTTTATCAAATACCACTTTATTGGTTATGAGGCGAAAATTATCTTGCTCAATATACACGTTGCCTTGTGCACTGATTAACTCTTCTTTTTTGTTATAAATTAACTCATCTGCTTCAATAGTAATTTGATTTTGATGCTCTCTATTATTTAAATCTAAGGCTATACAATCTAGAGAATAACAAATTAATGTAACGGCAAAAAATATTTTTATAAGATTAATCATCAAATTCTTTTAGTAGCAAAAAATAACTTATATAAAGAAATAAAAACAGTATACTTAACTAAAAACAATAACTTTGTAAACATAAGTAATATTGATGAATGAAATAATTAAGTTACAAAGAATTTTAAAAGAGCACAATATTACCCCTACCAAAAGATATGGGCAAAATTTTTTGGTTAATAATGATATAGTGAACAATATCATTAGATCGCTGGGTAATATGAAGGGCAAAACTGTACTTGAGATTGGTCCAGGGATTGGAGCCCTTACAAATGATTTACTAAAAACAGATATTAAATCTTTATTTGTTGTTGAAATTGATAAAAAAGTATTGCCAATTCTTCATAAAATTCAATTAGGGACCACCAAACATTTTGAAATTATAAATGCGGATGCATTAAAAATTGATGAAAGCAGTATTATCGATGAAGATTATATCATTGTTGCAAATTTACCTTATAATATTAGTACTTTACTTATTGTTAAATGGCTTAAAAACCTAAGTAATATTAATCAAATTGTTATTATGTTGCAAAAAGAAGTAGCCGATAGAATTTTAGCTCAGCCGTCAACACATTCATATGGAAGATTAAGTATTTTAGCCCAATTCACTTGTGATTGTGAATTACTATTTGATATAGAGCCAGAAAATTTTTTTCCAGTACCTAAGGTAACATCATCAATAATTAAATTAACTCCTAAACGACCAGAACCTAGCGCTAGGGAAATAAATAATATTGAAAAGCTATGTAAAAGCACTTTTAATTTCAGAAGGAAAAAAATAAAAAAAAGCTTAGAAAAAATTTTTAATTGCCCAGAAATAGAGTTAGAAAAGCTTCAAATAGATTATAACAAGAGGCCTGAGCAATTAACTATTGATGAATTTTTTAAAATATCTACCATAATGGAACAATAATAAATTTATATTAAGTATGATGCAATATTTCTTAACTAATCAAATTGAGTTGTGGTATGTGCTAGGTGCAGTGCTGATGATTGTAGAAATGTATTTAGGAGGAACGATTGGCTTTTTTTTCGCAGGGATTGCTGCTTTTTCTGTAGCTTTATGCATGAAGTTTAATCTGCTTGCATTAAATACATTACTTGATCAGGTAGGGTTCTTTTTTGGATTTTTTTGTTTGTGGTCAATTATTTTATGGAAACCAGCAAAATATTTGATTACTATAGGCAATAGTGAGAGGTATGATAATATTGAAGGAAGCGTTGCAGTAGTGAATAGTAATGATTTAAAGGAGAGTAGTATTGGGGAAATAAAATGGTCTGGTACGATTTGCAAAGCTAAATTGGCGCCATCAAGCAATGGTCAGATATTAAAGAATGGTGATGGAGTGGTGGTTTTATATGTAAAAAACAATATATTTATGGTGGAAAAAGAGATTTAATTATATTAGTGTGCAATTAGATTTTTAATATAAAAATTTTTAGGTGATTATGGATTATTTAGATATAAATTCTGGATTAGGATTCTTTTTAATAATACTCGGTTCTTTTTGCTGGTTCGCAATAAAAATAGTACCTCAACAACAAGCATGGATAGTAGAAAGGCTTGGCAAATATAACAAAACGCTTCAGCCCGGGTTAAGTTTTATTTTACCATTTATTGATAGAGTTGCTTACAAGCATACTTTAAAAGAGAAGGCTGTTGATGTTATGCAACAATCTGCAATTACAAAAGATAATGTTACTCTGGCGCTTGATGGAATAATATATGTTAGAATTGTTAATCCTGTGGACGCTTCATATGGTGTTGAAAATCCATATTATGCAGTTACTCAGTTGGCACAAACTTCTATGAGATCGGCAATTGGAAAATTAGTAATGGATAAAACATTTGAAGAAAGGGAGTATCTAAATAATCAAATTGTATCAACAATCAATGAAGCTGCGAGTACATGGGGTATTCAATGTATGAGATATGAAATAAGAGATATCAATCCTCCATCCTCTATTTTAAAAGCTATGGAAGCGCAAGTTTCGTCTGAAAGACAAAAGCGAGCAGAGATATTTGAATCTGAAGGGAAGATGCAATCCATGATTAATATTGCAGAGGGTAAAAAAAGGGAGGTTGTATTAAATTCTGAAGCTGAAATGATGGAAAAGATTAATAAGGCAAAAGGCGAGGCTGAAGCAATAGAAACTGTTGCTAAAGCAACGGCAATGAGTATTGAAACGATAGCTATTTCAATATTAAAAAATGGTGGCACAGAAGCGGTATCAATGAATATAGCTAAACAGTATATAGAGGCTTTCCAAAAACTAGCTCAAAATAGTAATACATTAATTATACCTTCTGAGGCTGGCAATATAAGTGCGATGACAGCACAGGCAATGTCGATTTTCGACCAAATGAAATCGAATATGAAATCTATAAAATAAAGAGTAATTAGCAATGTCAATTTTTAAAAAAATAAAAATTTTTTTCAATCCGTTATTATCGCTCAAGGTAGGTGATTTAAAATTCTGGGTAGATAAGTTAAAATTAATAATAGATGAGATTAAAGTTAAATCTAAGAATTTGTCAAAGACTAACTACGATTTAGGCTTATTTCATTTTAATAGAGGAAATTTGAACGACGCAATTTTTAGATTTAGGTTATTAAAAAGATTCGAAAAAAATTACAGTGATTTAGATTATTTATTAGGTAGGTGCTATTTTGAAAAGTCTAAATTTGAAAAGGCAAAACAATATTTAGAGGATTATGTAAAAAATGATGATAAATTTAAAGAAGAAGCTGAATATTGCCTCAATATCATTAATAACAAAAATAGCAAAATACAATATGTTCCTATAAAGATATTAGATCATAAAATTAATCAAGAATTTAGATTTCACCTCAGTGAGTTCCAAAAATGTAAAAAGTCTTCAGGGAACACAACCTATGATGAGTTAAAAAAAATATTAGGTGACGCAGAAAAAGTATTTAATTTTAATGTACTAGATTTAGGTTGTCACACGGGTTTATTAACATATTTACTCAGAAAAAATAAGCTAGTAAACTTTGTGCTGGGAGTGGATTTAAATGAAAGTGCTGTTAAACATTGTGAGAGTTTATCAATAGGTAAAAATAAAGTTTATAATACTGTAATTAAAAAAGATATAATTAGCTTCTTAAGTTCTAAGTCCAAGACTGATTCAAAATTTGATATTATTCTAGGAGTTGATCTAATTTCATATTCCACGGAAATAGAATCGATATTATCTAAATTAAAGCCCTATCTTAACGAGCAGGGGATTTTTTTGCTGACCTTCCGCTGTAACAATGCTCAAAAAGATAATTATATTTTTGATGGTAAATTTGAACAATTTGTTTACAATAGCGTTTTTATCAATAAATTGATTGAAAAATGCGGTTGGATCGTTACAAAAGAAGAGTTTCTGGAAGCTAAAAAACAAGAATATTCACAAGCTACGCTAATTTTAAAAATTAATCATGAGCATATTGGCTAACAATTTTAGTATTAAGCTTTGTATAGTGTTTGTGGTGTTTTTAATGACGTTGATGAATGTTGCGGGAACAGAGCCAATTAATGATGAAGATTATAGTTTTGATAATGATTATTATGATCAAAGCTATAATTTTAAAATATATGATCCATATGAAAATTTTAATCGAAAAGTATATAAGTTTAACAAGATAGTTGACAAATATATTATCAGACCTCCTGCAGCCATGTATAGTGTAATTGTACCTAATCCTGCCAAGAAAGGAGTTAATTCGTTTGTTAGCAATCTTAAGGAGCCCTTGAATGTTATATATGGTGTAATTCAACTTAAACCTAATGAATCGGTTAATTCATTTTTTAGATTTTTTATTAATAGTACTTTTGGTATTTTAGGGATTTTTGATGTGGCAGAATTAATGGGTTTAAAAAAAAGCAACAGATCTTTTGGAGATGTTCTCAAATATTATGGTGCTAAGCAGGGGCCGTATATAATATTACCTATTCTTGGACCATCTAACTTTAGAGATGGCTTTGGTAAAGTGATTGATATTGGGGGGGATCCGATAAATTTTGTAAAATTTAAAAATGATAAGAAATTTCTTAGAATTTATTATGGGACCAGTTTAATAGTGGCAAGGGAAAAATTTATAGGCACAGACAAAACTTTGTCTGAAATATCACTCGATGAGTATGCTGCATTACGAAATTTTTATTATCAAAAATTAAATGGAGAAAATAATTATGAATAATATCATTAAATTAACAAAAAGAGTTTTTATATCATTTGCTTTAGTTGTGATGATTTATCCTTTATCAATTGCTGAAGAAAAACAAAAATTGATAGAGTTTGTTAATGACACCGCTAAACAAGTAATTTCGGTTATTGAATCTACAGGTACTGATTCACAAAAAGGACAAGAACTCCAGAATATTTTTTGTAATTCAGTAGATATAGATTGGATGGCAAGGTTTGCTTTGGGTAGATATTATAAACAAATTAGTCAGCAACAATTGGATGAGTACCTGACTGCATATAAAAATTTTCTGATTACTACCTATGTATCAAAATTTTCTGAGTATAATGGAGTAAATTTTGATATAGAGTCAATAAAATATATTTCTAATTCTCAGTATATTGTCAGTACAAAGATACTTAACAAAAAATATACTTCAAAGTATATAAGTGTAGCGTATAGAATTAAGATGATGGATAATCACTTTTTAATTAGAGATATAGTAGCAGAGGATATAAGTTTGATTTTAGGTCAAAGATCAGACTTTAGTTCTATTATCTCAAAAGAAGGTATTGACGCATTAATCGAAAAATTGGGAGAAAAATTAAATAAAGAGTAGAGTACCGTCATGTATCTTAAAGAAGCAAAAATTAAATACTTGTAAATAAGTTGTTATAAGACTAGCTATTTTATAATGACTGGAAGGAGTGGTTCTGAGGCATCGCCAAGTATGTTACCATTATAAGTTATTTTTATTTTATCTTTTTTATTAACTTACATAAAAAATATGATTGACCCTATTATTCCACTAATAATTTTGAAATGTTATACTACTGTAAATAGGCATGCAATACTGCACCAGTAAGTGCTTATAAAAAAAGAAAATAGGCACGGAAAAGTGCACCACTATATTAGTTGTAAATAACTAAATATAGGTGCCAAATTGTATAGGGTGCAAATGTACGAAGAAA
>CAISOX010000003.1 GCA_903887235.1 uncultured Alphaproteobacteria bacterium
GACTTTAGCCCCGCCTACCACTCCCGCGAGGGACGAGTAATAAAGGGGAGAAGTTCTGCGCTTCATATGGTGTATTTCCAATTTTCCACTGTGTTGTTTTAATACTATCACCATTGTGTGCAAAATATCGGGATTGATTATAAACACGTCGTAAACCTGCATCAATTTGATTATCAGCCGTTCCATGTGTCGCTCCATATTCTAATGATTCAATTCTTGATAATCTAGTATTTAATACAGGTCCTTCTACATCGTAATTGGGAATTCTGAAAGTTCCAATAACATAATCTAATGATTTAGTACTAATTGAAAATGATGTTGTACATGATTTATTTGTTGCTAATACCGCATTACCAGTATAAACACTATAATTTGGAAACCATAATTTATACACTCCACCATTTCCTAAAGTATTTGCTAAAGATGAATAAAATTCAGGTGGCATTAAATATCGTACTATTCTGAATTCTAAATCAGATAAAGAATAACTAACATTTTCACCTGCAACATCTACACCAGTAAGTGCAGTATTAGCAATAAGACGATCTCTATTTACTTCATCTTTATAAAACCCACTACCTGTTTCATCAAATGGTATTACACCTGCTAAACCAGTATTTTCTGTGCTTTTCATTAACATTGATGCAGGAGCCAAAACAAGTTCAATAGTAACTATTCCTAGCATTTGAGTATCTATTATATTCGTTGATGCATTACCACCTAATAATGATAACCATGAGCGCACACAATATTCTTGTCTATCACGTAAAACATCATTTAATGTATCATCAGCATTTAAACGTCCCATAGAATATCCGCGTCTTTCAACAATATTATTACCAACCATATATAATTTGTTTGATGGATCAGAATTTTCACCACCTACTTGACGCCGTTTTAAAGCGTCAGCCCCTTGAGTGTAATCATGTAACATATTATAAACAAAATTATAATCTGGGATATCTACTTTGATTCCTCCATTAATCTTTATTTGCATTGATTGAATAACTGATGATGAATTACGTGGAAAAAATAATGCAGTGGAATAACCCTCGGCGCCTGTGTCAGATGCACCTAAATAACTTGTTTGACCTTTGAAGAACCATGAAAATGTTGATAAATCAACAGTTGAATTAAATGGAAGATCAACAATAACACGTTGTCCAGGTTTCACAGTTGTTGCACCATTATTTGGTGTCATTGGTACAGTTTCTTTTAAAAGTTTTCTTATTGTTTTAAAACGCCATCTCATTGCGTTTGGTATTTGAATTGGTGATTCTTCAAGCATCATGATATATATATATAACTTACTTTAGAAAAAATATTTTTAGATTGTATTATTTTAATAATTTCTTAATTCTTTTTTTTTCTTGTCTTACTTTATTATATAACTCTTCAATTTTTTTTAATTCATCATTTTTTGTTATTTTTTCTAATTCTGCTCTTGTTTTTGCCGTTTTTTTTCCTGTAGCAATTATAACATCTAACTCTTGTATTCTTTCATTAATTGTTTCTTCATGTTTTGCTAGTCCTTCTACATACGCTCTTCTATATGTTTTATTTTGTGGATATTTAGGATCCTTTAATGCTTTCATATCCTTAGTTCCTAAACCTTTTATATCACTTTCCCTCATTTTATCAAGTTTTTGTTGTATTGCTAAATAATTAGTCTTTTCTTTTGTGATGTTTTGAACATCAGGAGTTAATTCATTTTTATAAAAATCTGTGTTTTCTGCATCTGCTACTGCTTTTGCTGCTGTATCATCAATATCTTTTGATACTTCTTCTAATTTTGTATCTTTATATGCTTCTTTTTTATCCGGTGGTAATGCATTATAAAAAGGGTCTGACATGTCTGTTAAATCTTCAATTCTTGGAACTTGTTTTCCACCAAATTCTTGCGGCATCATTGCCCTCATATAATCAGTAAAATTTACTGCAAAAGGTGGTGGCATCAGTAGTTGTTGTTGTGGTTGTGGTGGTTGTGGTGGTGGTGGTGGTGGTAGTGCTTGTTGTGGTGGTGGTGCAGGTAGTTGCATATTTGGGATAAATCCTTGTGATGTTGCTTGTGCTAATGTTAGTACTGGTGTAGATGTAGTAGTATCACGCCATAAAGAAAATCTCCCTGGTTGATCTTTAATATAACTTGTGTCACCTGCTGATTGTTGCATAATTTGTGGTGCTGGTGTTTTTGGTAATACATTAATACGTCTATATTTTCTTTTCTTTTTTGGTTTAATTGGTGGTAATGGTTGTAATATATCATTTTTAATTACAATTGAAATACCTTTTGAAGGACTAATATTTATATCTTTATTTTTAGCCATATTATTATATATTTAATTAGATATTATTTTCTAAAATACTTATTCTATTTTGTAAATCTTGAATTATTATATTTTGTTGTGTTATTAATTTATATAATTCTTGAGTTGCGCAAACATTCAATGTAAATATATAATCTTTTTTCAATGAATTAAAATCTTTTATTTCCTTACCATATATAAATACATTTTCTTTATTTATTTCTTTTTCTATTTCAATTACATTTGAATTAATATTAATTATTTTATGCATTTCACTATTGCCATTTTCAATATAAATTTGTATGTTATCATCAATATTTAATTCATTACTGATATCATTTTCTAAAGTTATTATATTTCCACTACATATTGCTTTTTTATAAATATTTGGTATTATTTCTTTCATTTCTGATACTGCTTGAGGTAAAACTTCTTTTACTTGCTGAGCAATAAAACCATAAACAACATCTGACCCGCGACCGATTTCATCAATATATTTGTATGTTTTAGGTTGAATTAATAATATTTGTTGTAATGCTGTATCATCAACAATATCATTAATATCTTTTTTAATTCTACTATCACTGGCATTATAAATATTGCTTTGAACAAAAATTCCATAATTAAAACGCGCTGATACATAAGCATTTTGCATTGATGAATTATAATCTCCCCCGCCATTATATCCCGTTCTAATAAAAACATCACCTAATGACGCATATGCATAACTCCCTGTAGTTTTTATTGCATTTGTTTCAGTGTCTCCTGCTATTGTTGTATTTCCTGAAATATAACCAGTTCCACCAACAGTTAATGAACCTACAACAGATAATAAATTTTTAATTGAAACACTATTTGAAGAATCAATCATAAGCCCGTAATCACCACCCCCTTTTTGTAATATTAAACGATTAAGCGACCTAATAACCATATCATTTACAGTAGAAGAATTTGAAAATGCAGTTGCCGTTGTTGCAATAGCAATATTATTTCCATTTGCAGACCCTAAACGTATATCAGGATATGAATTATTAGACCC
>CAISOX010000004.1 GCA_903887235.1 uncultured Alphaproteobacteria bacterium
GTTAATATTAATGGTAAAAGTTTTAGAATGAAAACAAAAAATCAAAATAAAACGGAGGCTAAATAATGTAAAAAAATTTATTTATAGGTGGTACAATTTTCGTTAGCACAGGTGGTACAATTTTCATTGACATTGACACTAAGGCCAGAGGTGAAAGCTCTGCAAGAAAAACTAAGAGATTATAAGTTTCTAATGAAGCATAAGATAGGGTGGAAAGAAATAAAAAGAATAATTGGTATTAGAAAGAGTAATTATTATTGTTATGTTTCTCTACAACAAAAAATCGGGATAAAAGGTCTTGTAGTAAAAAATCAAAAAGACCAAAGAAATTTAGCTTCGCAGTTTCCAACGGCAAATTGGTTTAAAGCCAAAGAATAACAAGTTTGCAGCTTAATTTTAAAACATGGAATTTATCCTTTGCACCGCTGCATTACTGTTCAACTAACTAGGATCACCTCTCATCTTAATTTATCGCAACTCTTCAATTACATTTCCTTGCCGTATTAATGGACCTCTTTATATCAGGTTAACTTCCTGAATAGTGTCTTAGGCAATATAGTTAATAAAAATCCCAGAATTGAATTATTGATATGTGGAAAAAACGAGGAAGACCTAAAAATATCACTCCTGTAGTTAATAAAGGAACGCCTGAATTACAAGCAAAGCGCCAGATGAATTTAACAACCGAGCCACTAGATATATGTCTTAAAAAAAATATTATTGATATTGATCAACATAGAAGTGGTATTAAATTAAGATGGTTTTACACAGTTATTTTTGAAGCTCCCACAATTCAGTCTAAGTTAGTAACATTAAAAATTTTTAAAAGTAAAAATTATGATGAAGTTTTTTTACAAAACTTAGAAAAAAAATATTATGAGATATTACAACAACTAAAAAAAATTTATGCCCACAGAATAGTTATGAACATATGTATATACAGTGAATTTCCAAGATTTTTGGCTTTCTATAATTATCATGATGCTCAAAAAGAAAAGTTTATAGAGGGTATGACCTTACTAAATAAAGAATTGAATAAACCATTATATTGATTTAAGGAGAGTAGGAGATTGGTGTGGCAGGGTAGCATCTTAAAGGATTAAAGTTTTAATAAGTGATTCTATCATCAAAAACAAAACACTCACCTTGCCAAGTTGAATTTGGATTTTTTTGATTATCTTCTAAGTATTTTATTATTCCATCCTTTAAATGGTATACATTTTCAAAGCCTAGTTGTTTTAAATACGCAGTGGATTTTTCACATCTTATTCCGCCAGTGCAAAACATTGCTATATTTTTCTTCTTATCACCCTCTTTGAGATTACCTTTTAGCCATTTTGGGAGTTCGGTAAAATGGTGAATATGAGGATTAATTGCACCTTTAAAAGTTCCCATTGCGTATTCATAATAATTTCTAGTATCAATTACTATGGTATCATCTTTTTTCATAAGTTCATCCCACTCTTTAGGGGTTAGATAGTCACCTTTTTGAGATAGATCTAATTCCTCTATATCAAATGTCACTATCTCCTTTTTTGTTTTCACCTTCATTTTTTTAAATGGCAAAATTTCAGCAAAACTTATTTTAAACTTCATATCTCTAAAAAACTCAAGCTCCTTTAAGTAATCACAAAATTTATCTATCGAGCTCGTATCGGCAGATAAAGTCGCATTTATTCCTTCAGTAGCTATTATAATAGTGCCTTTGATGCAATGTTGATTGCAAAAATCAAGCAATTCAGTTCTTAAGGATAGAGCATTCTCTAAATTTACAAATTTGTAAAAAGAAATGATTTTATATTTTGACATACACAACGCAACTTATTGATTTTTTTCATGATTATACCTATCAATTGAGACTTGGATTATCTTTTGTGCATGATCAAAGTCTTTCCAGCCATTAACCTTAACCCACTTCTCACTTTCTAAGTCCTTATATCTTTCAAAAAAATGGGCAATTTTTTTAATTAAAATTTCTGGTAAATCTGTGTAGTTATTGATATTTTTGAAATATGGGTCAATTTTATTGGTTGGTACAGCTAATATCTTCTCATCTAACCCTTTTTCATCTTCAGTAAGCAATACTCCTATTGGTTTGACAGCTATAACAGATTTAATTGCAATTGGGTAATTAGTATATACTAATACGTCAACTGGGTCTCCATCGCCTGACAAAGTATGGGGAATAAACCCATAATTACATGGATATTGCATACTTGATTGCATAAATCTATCAACAACCATTGCCTCTATCTCTTTATCAAACTCATATTTTATAGGGTCTGAATTCATCGAGATTTCAATAATTGCATTCACTTCATTTGGGCAATTTTCGCCGATTTTAATCTCTGAATATTTCATTATTTTAGATAAACTTTTTACTAAATAGCTAGCAACTAACATCCTAAAAGTAAAGAAAATACTTGTAAGTTCATAAAAAACACTTATTATCTCGCAGTTATTAAACAAATCATGAGATTCAAATGTCTTCCATACTAGTTGCCTGGTCTACCTGGTTAGCACTAACTTTTTTCTATGCGTATCAGTTTGTGCAAAGAATTTTCCCTAATATCGTGATGGATGATATAATGGATAAATATCATGTCAATGCAAATGAGATAGGTCATTTTGCTGGCATATATTATGTAGGATATGTTGCGATGCATATACCACTTGGCATACTTTTAGATCATTTTAATGCTAAGAAAATAATCCCAGTATGCATACTTTTAGCTGTAATAGGATTTGCGCCACTTGCGTATATGGATGATTTTGCGATTGCAACATATGGTAGATTGTTAATAGGTATTGGCTCTTCGGGAGCGGCTGTTGGTGCGTTTAAGTTATTGCGCTTAGGTTTTGGAGAAGAAAAATTTCCAAAAATGTTGGGATGGATGATAACAATTGGGTTGCTAGGGGCAGTATTTGGTAGTGGGCCTTTAGCTAGACTTATTTCTTACATAGGATGGCAAGAGGCGCTAAACTACATAATATATGTTGGTCTAGCATTAGCTGTCTTCAGTTATTTCGCAATACCAAATACTAAATCGGAAGAAAAATTTAGTTTTGCAATAATAATGCATGATTTTAAATATTTGTTTTCTAATAAAATAGTATTACTAGTAGGTGCTTTAGGTGGCTTGATGATAGGTCCACTTGAAGGATTTGCAGATGCATGGAGTAACCCTTATTTAAAAACAACCTATAAGCTTACCAATGAAGAAGCTGGTGATATAACTCAATTAGTTTATATAGGAATGGCTGTTGGTCTTGTAGTAATGGGCTATATATTTGAAAAAACAAAATCTTATTATGGGATATTACTAGCTAGTGGCGCTGCTATGCTTTTATGCTTAGCATTGCTATTAACCGGAGTAGTTGCGAATGTTAGCTTTTTAAAATGGGTATTTTTTATAACAGGTTTTTTCTGTGCTTATCAAGTAGTTATAATAGCAAAATCTATTGCTCTTGTTCATGTTAAACATGCTACGTTTATTTCAGCTATTGCAAATATGCTAATGATGGGCTTTGGATATGTTTCTCATAGAGCTATTGGTGTGTTATTGCATTATTTTTGGGATGGAGATAAAAATGTACAAGGTAGTCCCGTATATAGCGCAGAAAATTTCCGTGATGCACTTTTAGTCTTGCCAATCAGTCTGATTGTGGCAATTGTAGGTTTTGTGTTACTGGCAATAATAGAAAAAGGAAGCAAAAAAAATAGCTGATTAGTCTTGTGTTAAAAAAATTTGTTATTATATAAGTTTGAAAGTAACAAATATTTTAATACGATGAGTAAGACAATTGGCATAGACTTGGGGACTACAAATTCATGCGTAGCAATAATGGATGGTAAGAATCCTAAAGTTATAGAAAATTCAGAAGGAATGAGAACAACCCCTTCAATTGTTGCGTTTACAGAAAAAGGTGAAAAGTTAGTCGGTCAGCCAGCTAAAAGGCAAGCTGTGACTAATGCAAAAAATACTGTTTTTGCAGTAAAGAGGCTTATTGGAAGAGCTTTCTCAGATCCTAAAACTAAAGAATTAGCAAAAAAGGCATCTTATTCAATAGTACAGGCTAAGAATAATGATGCATGGGTGAAAATTGGCGATAAAGATTATGCTCCAAGCCAAATTAGTGCGATGATCCTTGAAAAAATGAAGGAAACAGCTGAAAATTACCTAGGAGAAAAAGTGACAAAAGCTGTCATTACAGTGCCTGCCCATTTCAACGATTCACAAAGGCAAGCTACAAAAGATGCTGGTAAAATTGCAGGATTAGAGGTGCTTAGAATTATTAACGAACCCACAGCCGCAGCGCTTGCATATGGTCTTGATAAATCTGAAAGCAAAGTAATTGCTGTGTATGATCTTGGTGGAGGTACATTCGATGTTTCGATACTTGAGATTGGTGATGGAATATTTGAAGTGAAATCAACAAATGGCGATACATTCTTAGGTGGCGAAGATTTCGATCTAAAAGTATTGCAATACTTATGTGATGAATTTAAGAAGACTGATGGGATGGATTTAATGAAAGATCCTTTAGCGCTTCAAAGATTAAAAGAAGCTGCAGAAAAAGCAAAAATTGAACTTTCTAATTCAATGGAGACTGATGTTAATTTACCATATATCACAGCAGATTCATCAGGTCCAAAGCACTTAAATATTAAAATAACAAGAGCTAAGTTTGAAAGCCTAGTGGAAGATTTAATAACAAGAACTATTGAGCCGTGCAAAGCTGCTTTAAAGGATGCAGGCATTTCTGCTTCAGATATTGATGATGTAGTATTGGTTGGAGGCATGACCAGAATGCCTAAGGTTATTCAAAAAGTGAAGGAATTTTTTGGAAAGGAGCCGCACAAAGGTGTTAATCCTGATGAGGTTGTAGCGATTGGCGCTGCTATCCAAGGTGCTGTACTAAGTGGTGATATGAAAGACGTGGTTTTACTTGATGTCACGCCTCTTACTATTGGTATTGAAACGCTTGGTGGAGTGTTGACCCCTCTTATTGAAAGAAATAGTACTATACCGACCAAGAAAAGCCAGGTATTTTCAACTGCAGATGATAATCAATCTGCTGTTACAATCAGAGTGTTTCAAGGAGAAAGAAAAATGGCAGCTGACAACAAGTTGTTAGGACAATTTAATCTTGAAGGCATAGCACCATCTCCTAGAGGCTTGCCACAAATTGAAGTGACATTTGATGTTGATGCAAACGGCATACTCCATGTGTCAGCAAAAGATAAAGGAACCGGTAAGGAGCAAAAAATTACTATACAATCTTCTGGTGGTTTATCCGATGCAGAAATTGCGCAAATGGTTAAAGATGCAGAAGAAAATGCCAGCAAGGACGAGGAGAAAAAAGCTTTAGTCGAGGCAAGAAATAAGGCTGATTCATTGATACACTCCACAGAAAAAAGTTTGAAAGAATATGGTGATAAAATTTCATCCACAGACAAAGAGGAAGTCGAAAATATTATCAAGGATTTGAGGTCTATTATTGATTCAGAAGATGTTGGTGAGATAAATAGTAAAGTTGAGAGCCTAACTCAAGCATCAATGAAAATTGGACAGCATGTTTATGGTAATGAGCAACAATCATCTAATGAGGATAATGCTTCAACAAAGGGTGCCAATGACAGTAATAAAGATGAAAAAGTTGTTGATGCTGAATATGAAGAAGTAAATGATGAAAAAGACAAAGATTCTAAATAATATTGGCATAAGCTAGTTATAAATACTATATTGATATAGATAAATTAATGGTTTGTAACTAGCATCTTTTATGTTCCCAAATTATAGTTGGATTTTTTTAATAATAGTTGTATTTATAGCGGTTTTCGTTGATCTTGGAGTTTCGCTTAGGAATTCAAAAAAAATTAGTGTTAAAAGCGCGATACATTTGTCAATACTTTGGATAGCGCTGGCGGTGTCAGTGGGAGTCCTGATATATTTTCATGCTGGAATTGATATGGCGGTGGAATATATAACGGCCTACAGTATAGAATTATCACTTAGTATCGATAATGTTTTTGTTTTTATACTGATATTTAAATATTTTAATATTGAAGATAAGCATCAGCATAAAGTGTTATTTATTGGTGTTTTAAGTGCCGTAATCTTCAGATTTATCATGATTACACTTGGCATATATGTTATTCATATGTTTGAATGGATATTTTTGCCATTTGGGTTATTACTAATGTATAGCGGTTATAAATTACCACTTATGGGTGGAGCTAAATCAAACTCATTTGATAATAATTTTATTTTGAAATTTGTAAAAAAACACTTCAATTATAGTAATGATTTTAAAAATGGTGAATTATTTTTTCGTAAGGATAATAAACTTTTCATTACCCCGCTTGCACTTTCTCTTTTAGTTATAGAAAAAGCTGATATCATATTTGCTTTAGATTCAGTGCCAGCTGTACTTGCAATAACTAAAGAGCCATTTATTGCATTTAGTTCGAACATTTTAGCCATTTTAGGATTAAGGTCTATGTATTTTGTTATGTCAAATGCTGTCCAAGATTATAGGTATTTAAAGCATGGAATTGGGTACATGCTGATATACGTAGGACTAAAAATGGTTTTAAGTTTTTTCGGCATTCATTTCTCTAACTACATTTCAATATTAATAATTACTCTCTTTATATTTTGCTCTATAATGCTATCAATAATTAAAAAACCAGTAATAAGGCAGTAGAGCAATGTATTATTATACTGTTAAAAATAAAAACAAATATTTTAGGTCTTAAAAAAATGAAAATTAGTGCTAATGACATAAAAGTAGGTAATGTTATTTCTCACGATAACAAGTACTTAGTAGTATTAAAAACTATGCATACTCAACCAGGTAAGGGAGGTGCGTATATTCAATTGGAAACAAAGGATATAAAAACTGGTACCAAAATTAATCATAGATTCAGAAGTAGTGAAGATGTTGAGAGAATAAGATTGGATCAGCAAAAGTATCAATTTTTGTATGAAGAAGGTAATTTTTTAATATTGATGGATCAGGAAAATTTTGAACAAAAAAGTATAGATAAAGCTCTAGTCGGCGATCAACTTCCGTTTTTAGAAGAGAGCATGGAGATAATTTTGGAAATGTATAATAATGAGTCGCTACTCGCATATTTACCTTCATCAGCTGAAGTAACAATCAAAGAATGTGAACCAGTAGTAAAGGGGCAAACCTCCGCATCATCATATAAACCGGCTATATTAGAAAATGGAGTAAGAATTATGGTGCCTCCTTTTATAAATATTGGAGATAGGGTGATTGTGGATATTAAAGAATTAAAATACTTAGAAAGAGCGAAATAATATGCCAATTAATTATGATATTCTATATGAAACAATTTTACGAGGATTTCCGAATTCTAAAATTGAGTTAGTAGATACGGTTGGCGACAACAATCACTACAACGTTAAAATAACATCTGAGAAGTTTAATAATCTTTCTAGAGTAGAGCAACATAAACTAGTGCATAAAGTTCTCAAAGACTGTTTGGGAACTGATTTACATGCACTTTCTATCCAAACTTTTAAAACAAAATAATAAATAAACCATGAACCAAAATATACATAATCAAATTAAGAAAATTATTGAAGAAAATAGAGTTGTATTATTTATGAAGGGCACAACAGAAATGCCGATGTGTGGATTTTCTGCAGCTGTTGTTAATATTTTAAATATTTTAGAAGTTAAATTTATAGGAATAAATATATTAGATAACGATGAGATGAGACAAGGTATAAAAGAATATTCTGATTGGCCTACCATCCCACAACTGTATGTTAACCAAGAATTCGTAGGTGGTTGTGATATAGTGCAAGATATGTATAAAAATGGCGAGTTGCAAGATTTACTAACTTGATACCGTCTTAAAAGTCAAATAAAAAATCATCCACTTCACAAAATCTTCTGGTATAATCTATTTCTGAGAGCATTTTCCTTACCATATAATTATCATAACTATTTTATAGTAGGCTTTTGCTTCCTTATATATCCCATTTCTTATCTCCAGCTCGGGTTAAATTATTTTAAGTGATTGATTTTATACATGAGCATGGAAAATATTAGAAATATATATTTTATACTTGACATTTATCCTTCTTAATGTAGATGTTGTGTTAGAGTAAAAATAAGTGCGGCCTGTGCAACATTCGGTTTTTTTGACCGGTACGTTGCGCTCAAGCTGTGCTGATAAAGAATTTTAATAATATTTAGGAGAAAGAATATGGCAGATAGTATATTAGCTCAAGTAAAAGCACTAGGCACTGGTGGTGAAGTAGAAGTAGCTAAGGTTAAAGTTGATGCTGCTGACTATGATGTTAAATTTAAATTAGATAGTGCTGCTAGCGATGGTCAAAGCATAGTAGGTACTACAATTACTATTACA
>CAISOX010000005.1 GCA_903887235.1 uncultured Alphaproteobacteria bacterium
ATTGCAACTTTGAATTTAAACTCTTTTGTGTAACTTTTTTGTTTACTCATTTTTTTACCAATATTTTTATTACATTATTTATATATTTTTATATTAAATATGTCTCTCTTATATTGGTCTGATTTTTGGGGGTCACTTCAGGTCAACAAGTTGCAAAAAGAGCTCTAGAGATAGCTGCAGCGGGGAGGCATAATATGATAATGATTGGACCACCAGGCTCTGGAAAGTCGATGCTAGCAAAAAGGTTGCCTGGAATTATACCGCAAATGACTATGAATGAAATACTTGAAACTAGTGTAATTGCAAGTCTATCTGGGACGCTAGAAGAAGAGGGTTTGATTACAAATCGCCCATTTAGAGCGCCACATTGTAATGCCTCGTTACCAGCAATGATAGGGGGAGGGAAATTAGCAAAACCTGGTGAGATTACTCTAAGCCACCTTGGAGTTTTATTCTTAGATGAGTTACCAGAATTTCAAAGAAATGTTTTAGAGTCATTAAGGCAACCTATAGAAGATAGAAATGTCACTATCTCAAGGGTGAATAACCATATTTCTTACCCTGCAAATTTTCAACTAATTGCAGCTATGAATCCATGTAAATGTGGATATTATGGTGATAGTAATTTACAGTGCAATAGAGCTCCAAAATGTGTAGATGAATATAAAAATAAAATCTCAGGACCACTTTTTGATAGATTTGATATTCAAATAGAAGTGCCAGAAATTAATGCTATGGAATTGGAAAATATGAAAGAAGGTGAAGATTCAGAAATAGTTTTAAAAAGAGTAATCGTAGCCAATGAAATTCAAGTAAAAAGATATAATGATTCTAATATATCAAGTAATTCCGAATTAGAAGGACAAGAATTAAACAAACATATCGTGCTGGACACAAAATCAAGAGAAATGTTACATATCGCCATGAAAAAATTTAAATTTTCTATGAGGGGTATGAACAAAATTCTTAAAGTCGCAAGAACTATTGCAGACTTGGAACAATCAATTAACGTCAATCATTTTCATTTAGCTGAAGCGTTGAGCTATAGGGTCAAAAGTATTAAGTATGATTAAATTATACGAATTAATTTTTATAAATTTGCAATGCCCATACTTTGCAAATTAGGCAATTCACTCAAATTGATAAATATATTATTTTTTTGCTTAAAATATACAACATCTCCTGTTTCCAATTTTATGCTTAGTTTAATTTTTATTCCAGAAGCATAATTGACTCTTTCTTTTAAATACTCCAGTTGTTCAACGCTATTTATGCTAACTTTGGCATTAACATTTGATCTCAAAATAGCTTGATCAATTCCTTCAACGCTTTCTGCGATAATTCGTATACCAGCATTATCTTTTCTTACTTCGGTTGAAAAATATAAACTATTACCCTCCACTAAAAATTCATTTGAATTGTAGAGCAAGGTCTCATCAAAAATCGCTAAATCAATAATCCCCCTCAAATCTGAGATTTGTAAGAAGGCATATTTCCCTCTTGGAGTTGATCTAATTTTTTTTGAAATTAATACCCCAATCAATTTTATTTTTGATACTGAGGCTTCAATTTTATCTATATCAGTTGCTTCAGAAATATTTAATTTATCAAAAAAGCACTTATATTTTTGGATAGGGTGGGTTGATATGTAATATCCAAAAGATTCAAATTCGAGCTCAAGCTTTTCTTTTTCGTTCAATTCTTCAAATTCTTCTAGCTTAGGCCTGAATTTAAAGTTACTAGATGTATCAAAAAATAAATCAAGTTGATCTTCATTATAATTTGTGGATGTAGCGTGTTTTAGTAATAAATCAATATTTAACAATAAAGAGTTTCTATTTATACCAAGACTGTCAAAAGCACCTGATTTAATTAGGTTTTCCAAAATTTTCTTATTTAAGCCGATATCTGATAACCTCTCAACAAAATCAAAAATATCTTTGTAATTTCCATTATTTTCTCTCTCTAGAACCATTAAATCAATAGCCTTTTTCCCAACGCCTTTAAGTCCAGCTAGCCCAAATCTAATTTTATTATCCTCGATAGTAAATTTTGATTTTGAGGAATTAACATCAGGCAAGAGAATATCTATGTTGAATTTTTTTGTTTCAATTATAAAAACGTAAATTTTATCTGTATTATCGATTTCTAAATTAATTGAGGAAGTTATAAATTCTAAGGTGTAATTTGCTTTTAGGTATGCTGTCTGAAATGAGATATAAGCGTATGCCGCCGCATGAGATTTATTGAAGCCATAGCTAGCAAATTTATTCACAAGATTAAATATTTCTTCGGCCTTTGTCTTATGAATATTATTGTCTACACAACCTGTGATAAATTTATTTCTTTGTGCCTCCATCTCTTCTTTGATCTTTTTTCCCATAGCGCGTCTTAACAAATCAGCTTCCCCTAAAGTATAGTTTGCTAAAATTTGTGCTATCTCCATTACTTGTTCTTGATATACAATAATCCCATACGTTTCCTTCAGCACTGTCTCTAACAATGGATGAACATAATCAATTTCTTCCCTACCGTGCTTCCTATTTATATAACTTGGTATATTATCCATTGGCCCAGGCCTGTATAGAGAGCCAAGTGCAATTAAATCACCAATGTTATCTGGTTCAATTTTTTTAATTGTCTCCCTCATACCAGAACTCTCAAATTGAAAAACCCCTATACAATGTCCTTGACATAACATTTCATAAGTTTTTTTATCATCCAGTGGTATTGCTTGTAGGTCTAAATTTTTACCACTTTCTTTAATTAAATTACAGGTCCAAGAAATTACTGTTAAAGTTTTTAGACCCAAGAAATCAAATTTTACTAACCCAATTTTTTCAGCATATTTTAATGAATATTGCACCATTGGCATTGTTGCATCTGAATCCCTATAAAGTGCAACTATTTTAGTTAGCTCTTTATCCCCTATCACAATGCCGGCTGCATGTGTTGAAATATGCCTATTGACCCCTTCTAATTTTAAGCTAGTTGAAATAAGCTTTTCTATAGATGAATCACTTTTGCTTTGTAGTTTTAGTTCCCTATCCATATCAATTGCTTCTTTAAGTGTAATAGGGTTTGCAGGATTGCTTGGAACCATTTTACAAATTTTATCAACTTGACCATATGGAATTTGCAAAACTCTTCCTACATCTCTTAAAACTGCTCTAGCTTGCAATTTTCCAAATGTTATAATATGAGCAACTTTATCTTCACCGAATTTTTTCTTTACGTAATTTATGACCTCATCCCTTCTTTCTTGGCAAAAATCTATGTCAAAATCTGGCATAGATACACGATCTGGATTTAAAAATCTTTCAAAAAGAAGGCCAAACTTTATAGGATCAATGTCACTAATTTGCAAACTCCATGCTACTATGGAACCTGCACCAGACCCTCTGCCTGGACCTACCGGAATTTGTTGGTTTTTACTCCACTTAATAAAATCTGCAACAATTAAAAAATACCCACCGAATTCCATTTTATTTATTACTGAAAGCTCATAGTCTAATCTTTCAAAGTATAGATTTTGCTTTTCTGAATCATAATTTTTACCATGTAATCTAGCTTTTAAGCCTTCTTTTGCTTCCTCAATTAATTCATTCGCTTCCTGTTTTTTTGTTGGATAAAATTTTGGTAGTAGCGGCTTACTTTCATTCAGTAAAAATGTACACTTCTTTGCAATTAGTTCAGTATTACTTATTGCCTCAGGAATATCAGAAAATAGCTCTTGCATTTGACGCATACTCTTAAAATATCCATCAGAGCATGCCTTATTTCTTTCTTCTTCAACTAAATATCTACCTTCAGTTATGCAAATCAACGCATCTAAGGCATCTTGCATTGTTTGATTAATATAATAAGTTGGATTTGTTGCAACAATCGGTATATCTTTGTCTATAGCAACTTCTTTAATGAATTTATCAAACTCATAATCAAATTTATTTTCTAATCTAGTTAATTCTAAATAGATATTTTCCTTAAAATTTCCTAAGAGAGAGTCTATAAATTGCCTTGCTTCTTCTTTTCTACCTAAATAAAACAACTTTTCTATTGGTGAAGCATTGTTACCACATAAAATTATTAGACCTTCTGAGTTATCAAGCAAATTATTCAATATGATATGGGGTTTATGTGGGCTATTTAAGTAACAATCACTTACTAATTTCATTAAATTTTCATAGCCTAGTTTATTTTTTACTAACAATAAAATATCTGCAAAAATTTCCTTTTCCGGAATTCCAAAGTTAATAGTTATAACTGTTCCAATAATAGGTTGAACTCCTTTTTTTTGGCACTCTAAAGAAAATTCCAATGAGCCAAATAAGTTGTTATAATCGGTGAGAGCGATAGCTGGTATCGATTTATCAAGGCAATGTTGAGCTAAATCTGGCAATTTAATTACACTTTTTCCAATAGAATAGTCAGAAAATGTTCTTAAATTAATAAATAATGCCATTTAAATTTTTTCACTGTGTTTATAGTGACTAGCATGACACAAAGCTATTGCAAGAGCATCAGCTTCGTCAGAAAATTTTACTGAAATATTAGGCAACCAATAACTTATCATTTTTATAATTTGAGATTTATCAGCATTTCCAGTGCCAGAAATGGTTTTTTTTACCTTTTTTGCCGCATATTCTACAAGCGGAATATTATTTTGAGAAATAGCAATAATTGAAGCGGCTTTTGCTTGAGCAAGCATAATAGAACTTTTGTTATTCACATTGACATATGTATCTTCAATAGCGGCATGCATTGGGTTATAATTTTCTATTATTTTTAATAATTGGTTAAAAATATGATTTAATCTTTGAGAATACTCCATTTTTGGAACAGTCTTAATTATTCCTGATGCAATATATGTGAATTTATCAGCATTAATGTAATCAATAATACCCCAACCTGTAAAATTTAATCCTGGATCAATTCCTAAAAATCTACCAATTATTTTTTCAGGCCTCATGCATTAATTAATAAATTTACAATTGCTATTAACCGACTGTACGTCATCTAAATTATCAAGCGCATCTAAGAGTTTTAAAATTTTTTCGTTGTTTTCCTCGTCTAATTCAACCATTATATCCGAAATCCACTTTACTTCTGATTCAAGTGGTTTGCCAAATTTTTGCTCTAAAGTTTCAATAGTCTCAGAGTATCTTTCTGTGTTGCATAGAATTTCGACCACTCCATCCTCATCTATACAATCATCTACTTCTAATTCTATTGCTAATTCAATTATCTTATTTTTATCTATATCCTTTTCTTCATATACAATATAGCCAACTTTCCTAAACATGTATCCGACACTTCCCTGTTCACCTAAAGCTCCACCATACTTGCTAAAAGTTGATCTAACGTCGCTTGCAGTTCTATTTTTGTTATCTGTTAGAGTTTCCACAATAATTGCAACTCCACCAGGTCCATAACCTTCATATCTAATTTCTTCATAGTTTATTCCATCAGTTGCAGAAGTTGCCTTTTTAATTGCATTATCAATTCTGTCTTTAGGTAAATTTGCTTGTTTGGCAGTAATAATTGCTGTGCGTAGTCTTGGATTGAAATTTGGATCAGGCATGCCTGTTTTAGCTGCTACTATTATTTCCTTAACCGCACGAGTAAATGCTTTGGCTTTTTTCTTATCTTGAGCACCTTTTCGATGCATTATGTTTTTAAATTTTGAATGTCCTGCCATGAATTTTTAAAAAATATAATGCTGATAAACTACAATTATTAAAGAATTTATTCAACAACATTATTACAATTGCATAATGATGAGACTGCATGAAAATTATGAATAAAGTTACTATCATCATAATTAATTGTTAGTAATGGCTATACAACTCAAAGCTCATCTTTAGAAAAATTTTCTTCTAAATTTAATGTTTCTTTTATCCTTGATCTTGCTGCATACAATGCCTCTGCAAATGACATGACCATATAATGAGCTATTTTAATTTTAGGAAGTCCTATGTCTATATTAGTACCTTTACCAACAGTTTCATATTCATGTTTGAAATGATCCTTTGCAAATTTAGCTATTATTTCGTTCTGATATACGATAAAAGGTGCAATAGAAATATAGAGAACTCTATCGCAATTTTCCGCTTGTGCTTTGAATTCAATTAGAGTGTCTAGTGTGTTGGCTCTCCCTTGATTTTTTACTGCATTTACCAGTTTGACTTTCATTTTACTGCATTTAGAATCAGGTTTGCAAACTTTATCATAAACGTCTTGTATCAATTCCTTTTCAGTAACCATGTCAACTTTAAATTTCTCTTTAATTGATTGAATATATTCTACAGAACCATCATTGTATTTATCTGGGTCAACAGTTCTGGTTCCAGTCAGAAGATACAGTGTCCCAATTTCTAACTCACTGCTACTAAGGAGCGATACAAAAAAGTCTAATCTTTCTTGCATATTTGGTGCAGTTGAGCCCAGTAAAGCAACACACGGATATTTTTGCAAATCCGGAGCTTTTTCAGAAATAAAATTTAATTTAATGAAATTATCTATAATTAACAATGCTATATCATTATCTATCCATTTAGGTGCACCTGATTCATGTCTTTCCTGGCCTTCTGCCCTTGCTCTAAATTTATTTTGTGTTACCTCAATGAGCATTTTTTCAGCTGCAATCAATGTGCTTTGATCAGGGCAATTTTCCTGAAAATACACTTCCGGAATACTAGAATCTGCTATTTTTAGCAAATCTATGATCAAATTTGGTTGCTGACAAACAGGTAGTAAATAATCCGCATATTCATCAGAAAAGGCACATAATATTTCTTGCGCACATGAATTCATCTTAACCAAAGAAAATTTATTAAAAACCTCTTTCAATGTAATCATTTTGTATTAGTATGCAATAAAAAGATTTATTCAATTTATGAGAATTATATTCATGGGTTCGCCTGAATTTGCGGTTCCGACACTTTCAAAACTTGTTAATTATGATTGTGAAATTATCGCTGTGTATACTAAGCCTCCCACTCATTCTGGACGTGGATTAAGAGAAAACAAAAGCGTGATTCATAATTTGGCAGAAAAATTTTCATTAAATGTTTTAACTCCAAAAAAATTGAGAACACCAGATAATATTGAGCAATTAAAATCATTAAATCCAGATATTGTGATTGTAGTTGCGTATGGATTATTGATACCCAAGGAATTTTTAAAAATACCAAAGTACGGGTTTGTTAACGTTCATCCGTCTGATTTACCCAGGTGGAGGGGAGCGGCACCAATACAACGCACAATAATGGCGGGGGATAAAAAAACGGCCATTTGTATAATGGGTATGGATGAAGGTTTAGACACTGGAGATATTATATTGCGAAAAGAAATTTTACTTGATGATGAAATTACAGCAAAAGAATTGCACGATAAATGTTCTGAAATGGGTGGAGAAATGATTTTAGATGTGTTAGGTCTCTTTGAAAAAGGTTCCGTAAAATTTACAAAGCAGCCTCATGAGGGAGTCACTTATGCAGATAAAATTAAATCAGAAGAGGAACTCATAAACTTCAATGCAACTGCATTTGAAGTCAATAATAAGGTTCGTGCTCTAAGTCCTAGGCCCGGTGCCTATTTTGTGTATAAAAATGAAGTAATCAAGATCATTAGTACTAAAGTTGAAAAATCCAATCAAAACTATTTGCCAGGAACAATAATTGACAACAAATTGGGAATTGCTTGTAAGGATGGTGTCATAAGGCCAATTTTATTGCAAAGGCATGGAAGGAAAATGCTTTATACCGATGCCTTTTTAAGAGGATTTGTCATGCCAGTAGGAAGTAATATTAAATAAATTTAGATAATTAAAATTACCTGTTTATTAGTAGTATATTTTCCAATATCAACAGCAAATATATTCCTTATTTTTTGATTTTTACTTTATTAGGCAGTAAATCTTCTCCCTCCTTAATAAGAATGGATGAATTTTCAAAATCATTCTTTATTTGTTCGTATCGACCGCCTAAGTATTTGGCAAAAAAACCTTCAGTAATTGCATAAAAAGAAAGCCTATTTTCTGGTCTTATGAATCCATGTCCTTCATCTGGATATAAAGCATAAATAACAGGAATTTTATGTTTTTTCATTAAATCAACTATCTGATCTGATTCGGCTTGTTTAACTCTTGGATCGTTAGCGCCTTGACCTATCAATAGCGGTTTAGTTATTCTATCTACATAAAAGAGTGGAGATTTTTTCTTATATATTTCTTCTCCTTCCTTGGTTTTATGATCACCTCCAAGCATTAACTTTAAGCTATTAATTACTGGTTTCCAATATTCGGGAACTGAATTAACTAGTGTAATCAAATTTGATGGACCAACAATATCCACTCCACACGCAAAAATATCTGGAGTAAAGGTTAAGCCTACCAAAGTTGCATATCCACCATAACTTCCTCCCATTATTGCTATCTTGTCTTTATCGGCAATTTTTTCACTCACCGCCCAATCAACAGCATCAATAAGATCATCATGCATTTTTGCAGCCCACTCTCCATTACCTGCATTTATAAAATTTTTGCCAAAACCTGTGGATCCTCTGTAATTAACACTTAAAACAACATATCCCCTATTAGAAAGCCATTGATGAGTGCTATTTAGGCCCCAGTAATCTCTGGCATTAGGACCACCATGAACCAACAAAACCATTGGAGCTGGCTTTATTGTTTTGTAATCATTTTGAGATTTTTGTATATCATTGGGAATTGAGATATAACTAACCAAATCTAATCCATCCCTAGTCTTAATTACAATAGGGTGCATTTTTGTAAGACTATAATTACTCAACTCATCTTTATTGCTAAAAAGGTAATTAGCTTTTTTATTAGTTCTATCATAAAGGTAATACTGAATTGGTTTATCATCATAATCAAATACAACTAACCATTTATTATCCTCCAAATCTCTGGATTTGATAATAATTTGCCCATTTTTACTTATTTCTTTCAGTATATTATAATCCTCCTCAAATTTGGTATCAATAAATTGATAATCCTGTTTGAGGTAAGAGTAACTAATAGCCTGTAATTGTTTGGTCTTTGGCTGTAAAATTATATTTTCAATGTCAGCTTTTGCATTTGAATATATTAACTCCTTGTTTTTTGTTTTTAAATCTAACAAAAACAAACTTGATACATCTCTATCAATTGAGCTAACGAAATAAGCCTTATCTCCTTTTTCAGTAAACCCAACTATGCCTGTTGTTTTAGAATCCTCATGAGAAATTTTTAAAAAAGGAATTTCAATTTTATCATCAAAAAGGTAAATTTGATTACCTCCATCTTCCATTGGGTGATAACCAAACTTGATTTGATAATTATCATCAATACTAAAGCTAATGTACTTATTATTTTCATACATTAATGATAGAGTATCGTTTTGAATATTTAACTTATATACGTCAAAATATTCTTTTTTCCTTTGATTCAGTCCAATTATTATTTCATCTGGAAATTTATAATTATTTTTTAATATAATAGCCTTAACACCATTTTCTGGGGTTATAATTTTATCTTTTAATGTATCGATATTAATTTTATGTATTCTTTCATTTTCGTCTCCAGCATTATCTTTTAGATACAAAATATGGCTATTATCATAGCTCCAAAAATAACTTCTAATCCCTCTTTTGGTATCATTAGTAATGGATTTTGCATTAGTAATATCACTTGTTGGGGCAATGAAAATATTTAATACACCTGATTTATTGGATAAATATGAAATATACTTTCCATCATTACTAATCTGGACATTAGCCTTATCTGGATTGCCAAAAATTATTTTTCTTGGAATCAGCTTATCATCAGAATTTGCAAAAACGTTAATCATAAATATAATAAATATTGTTAAAATCCCCTTATGCATGGTCTCACATCCGTTATGTTAGCCAACTAGCACGCTAGGATACATAAAGCCTATAAAAAACTCAATACTAATTTTAAATATTATTTTCTTAGATAAATAAAAATATATTGACATTTATAATTTTATAAATATAATGCGCTCATAATTTAATAGGAGGATGTGTGAATAGAGTTTTAAATGTTAAAAATATAGCTACAACAATTTCAGCCATTGCTATTGCAAATCCGCAGATTGCTGCTGGAGGCATTGTCGTGTCTGCTGTGTTAGGCATGGTATATAAATACGCACCAAGTCTTATAGGCGCCGCTACAACTGTCGGAGGATTTGCATATGCAAATACTAAATTAGCTGATGTTGCGATAGAGCAAAATAACCCAGGAGCATACGATTATTTCGCCACTATATCTGAATTTTTAGCAAAAATACCTGGTGGATTTTTTTCTAAAGTTGACTCAAGTAAAGCGCTAGATTCGGGCATTAAGAATGCCAATCCTGAAATGATAGATGCTGCATTAGCGCATGGTGCTGATGTTAATAGAGAAACGGCGGATGGCTTTAGAGTTTTAGAAAAAGCACTTGATGTTAATAGTGGTGCTGGAAACGTAATTGCACAGAAATTAATACAAAAAGGAGCTGATTTATCTAAAAGTGTTAAAGAAGCAAATGATGGTAATTTATTCCATAAGGTAATTGGAAGTGGTAAAGCAGAACTTGTCACAGAGGCGTTAAAACAAGCTGCTGGAAAGCCATCTTTAGTGGAATCTACTGACAATAATGGAAATAATTTAGCGCATTTAAATGCAGTAAGCCAAGATCTAAGAGCGGTTGTTGAAGAGGTTGAAGTTGTTTTAACTCCTAAGTCTATTGATGCATCAAACAAAGCTGGAAAGACTGGAGTAGATGTTGCAATGTTTGGATATAAAACTCACAAAGCTGGAAAGACTGGAGTAGATGTTGTTACAGATTATGTTACCAAAGCTTCGGCAGGTAAAGTACAAAAACATTTTGGTACAATCGTGCACGATCAAAATTTAGTTGAGCAAGCAGATGTAGTAGTATCTAAAGATGGATTTAATGCTAATTTACCAGATCAAGGTGGTTCTTTACCATTGGATTATGTATTAGACTCAGTATATGCAAGTGATCAACTTGCACTAAGTGTAGCTGAAAAAACAAACCCAGAATCATTACAAAATAAGCATTTATGGGAAGCTTTTCAAAAGCCAAAGCTATCTGAAACAGCAAAATTTTTACAAAAAGTGATTTTAAATAATGATAAAGCAAAGCAATCATTTATTTTGGATCCGGCTGAAAATGGAAGTGGCAGCATTTTACAAATGATGGCTGAAGGTGTGATACCATTTAATCAAGAAATGTATCAGCAATTATATGCGTTTCAAAAAAATACACTTGGAGGTTGTCCCCATCTAACAACAAATAAATATGGAGTAAATCCATTATATGGAGCTACTGTATCAGGTAATGAAAAAGCCTTAGATATAATGCTTAAGATCATTAAAGATGAGGGAGTATTGCCGAACATGCCTTTATTTGTAAATATTGATCTATTAGCTGCTATACAGCATCATGGATTTGGCGATAATCTAAAAGCCTTAACCGATACAGATCAAGTGCTAAAACTTGCAACTACTGCTCTCAGCCCACAGTACATGGACAATTTAAAAGCAATTGAAGGTCCAAAAGAAGGTGAGGAACAAGTAGTAGTACATCAAGTAAAAGATGAATATATAAAAAAAGAAGAAGCGTACTTGCAAAAAATTGCACAACTACAAGAACTAGAGCAACAAAAAACCTTAGTGAGAAAAGAGTCTCTGAAAAAAGCGCAAGAAGAACAAGAAGAACAAGGCATGCCTGAAGAGATAGAACTTACGGCAATGGAAAAATATGCTCCTCAGATCAATCAAAATTATGCAGTTGGTGGAGGACTTATTAAACAAATCGTTATGTCAAAAGGATTAGTATCTGCACTAACAGGCAGTGATGCAGCGGAAGGTAATGTTCCTTTATGGACAGTAGCTTTCGGAGTTGGTGGCTATCTTGAATCATTTGGAAAGGGTCATTCTAAACCAGGTGTGGAAGCTGCAATTGGTGCAGGTGTATATGGTTTTACTGAATGGGTAATTCAAAAAGATCCATCCACTATGCCTAAATACACACCAGTTGAAGAAAGGGGTATATTCGATTTTGCTTATAAGTATGGTAGTGATATTTTATCAAGTTCTGCTGCAAATCTTGTAATGCAAGGAGCATCTGCATATACAGGAGGTTATGCAGGCGGAGCTTTAGGAATTGCTAAATCTGTATTAACGGCAGCTGGAATTTCAACCGCAAAATCATATAACCACTATACTACTGATATAAATGGCACAATAGAGAAGTTAGAATCTCTTGTAACAATTGAAAATGTTGCTGCATCAGTAATTGCTGGATATATCACTTCTGGAGCTATTATTTCAGCAGGCGTAGCTGTAGCAACAGCAGCAACTCCATTATTAATTGGAGCTGCTACATTACAAACTTTAGCAGCAATGTCTGGCACATTTTCTGCATTTGGTATGGCTAAATTAGCTATTGCTACTGCTTCACCAATTATAGAGCCTGTTGCAAATCTTGCTTATGACGCTGTTACTACATTAAAAAGTTACATAACGTCTGATTATTCACTAAGCAATGATGAGTCTATTATGACTACTAATGGTATTTGTACTAATAACGATTATTACGACGTCATATTTCAGCCTATTTGTACGCTAAATGATTATGCGGCAGCAGCTGCGTAGGTAATATAGATATAAATAAAGAAAACAATTACCACTTAATATTAAATTTTGAATCACTGCCAGAGTATATCTGGTGGTGGTTTATTTCCTTATTAGCTGCGATAAAGTGAATATTAATATTCTTACCATTATCAATCAAAAAACCACAGCTTAGTAATTCAATAAATATCTACTTCAATTTTACTTTATGGGGAAAATATCCTTAAAGCGGGATTGTGATAAAAGAAGAATTTGAAGTATAAGCAATAAATAATAATATTATTGATATCATAATATTATTCAATTACGATAAAATAAAAAGGGTTAGCTTATGAATATCACAGTATATGGAAAACATATTAAGATAGGAGAAAGTTTAGAAAAACATATCCTAGATCATTTAACTATGACGGTAAAAAAGTATTTCAAAGATGCGCTTAATGCTCATGTAACGATTGAGAAACAGGGTCAATTATTTGAAACAGAAATAATTGTTAATGAAGGAACCGGGACTGGAACATTAATAAAAAGTAACGGCCATGAATATGATTCATATAGAAGTTTTAATGTAGCAAATGAGAAAATTGAAAAACAGCTTAGAAGATATAAAAATAGAATAAAAGATCATAAAAAGCATAAAGAGCATTCTATTGATTTGATAAGTGGAATGAAATATGTAATTTCTCCCCTTGAAGACTCGGATATTGATGATAATGAAAAATCACCAACCATAATTGCGGAAAAGCCATCTAATGTTGAAAGTCTTAGTGTAAAAGATGCAGTGATGAAGATGGATTTATTGAACTTGCCGGCTTTATTGTTTATCAATGATGCTACCAAAAAGTTAAATCTGGTCTACTACAGGAAAGATGGGAATATATCCTGGATAGATACAAAGATGGATATAGCATAATTCAGGATAGTATTGACATCTTGATTCTTCGCTTATGTAGATTGTAACTGCACTTCGCTCATCACTCCTTGTCAATACCTATCTGACCCCGAGCTATACGTAGTAAAAATTATTTGTTTATAACTGAGGCTTAACTTGCAAAATAATAAAGTTAATTTATTATCTAGGAAATAATTTACAATTTTAATATTTAGCATGAAAGTACAGGTTAACAATAGTGAATTATTACAGGCTTTGGGTCATATTCAGTCTATTGTGGAGAAAAGAACAGCAAAGAGCATACTATCAAATGTAAAAATTACTACACAAAAAAACAAGATATCATTTTACACAACAGATTTAGATATATTTGCTAAAGAGTCAATAAACGCAAGTGTTGGCGGGCAGTTAACTACAACGGTTCCTATTCATATATTTTATGAAATAATTCGTAAAATTGGGATACAAAAGGAGATTCAACTCATATTTGAACCATCTGACAAACCTGGAAAAATGCTCATTAAAGCTGGATTAAGTGAATTTAGTTTACCATGTTTATCAGCAGAAGAGTTTCCTGATTTTGAAGAGGGCAAGCATAGTTGTGAATTTGAAATTACATCCAGTGATTTACATTATCTCATAGCAACAACAAAACATGCAATTTCTTACGATGAAACTAGATATTACCTAAGTGGTGTTTTCCTTCATGTTACAGAAGACAATGGAGTTAATGTATTAAGGGCAGTAGCTACAGATGTGCATAGATTAGCAATAGGTGAAGTAACTATCCCAAAAAATGCACAATTGTTGCCTGAGATTATCATTCCAAAAAAAACTGTATTTGAGCTTACAAAATTATTAGAAAATTTTAGTGGGGAGGTTCCAGTTGGGGTTTCACCAAATAAGATCACATTTCAAATTGGTAACACAACACTAGTATCTAAACTGATTGATGGTAAATTCCCGGATTATGATAAAGCAGTTCCATATGGTAATACAAAATTGTTGGAGGTATCAACTTCTGAATTAGCTAAAGCCATAGATTTGGTAACTGCTATTTCAACGGAGAAAACAGTGGCTGTAAAACTGAAGATAGAGAAAGATAAGGTCACGTTATCCGTAAGCGATAAAATAAATTCTTCAGGAACTATTGAAATTCCCGCTATATATAGCAGCGATGAAATTTCAATAGCTTTTAACGCTAAGTATATAATTGATATATTAAATAATCTGACGGGTAAAAAAGCTTATTTTAAATTAAACTCTGGTAGCACAGCAGTATTAGTAGAAGATAGTGATAATACAAATTGTAGATTTGTGCTAATGCCAATGCAAATTTAGTATACGGAGTAGGTATTTATAAATAGCTTGTTGATAGTATTATCTCTAAAACATACTTTTAATTTTATTTTAGAGGTTTATTGATGATAGGAGATTTGCCATCTTATATATCTCAATTAGAATTACACAACTTTAGAAATCATCAAAATTTAGAGATAAAGTTAGACGGGAAATTTATTTTAATTTTAGGAGAAAATGGCAGTGGAAAAACTAATATTCTGGAAGCTATATCCCTGTTAAATGCTTCAAAGGGTATTCGAAATTCAAAAAATAGTGAGCTCATAATTAATTTTAATAAGCAAAATGCCCAGTGGGCGGTTAAAGTAAATTATTTTAATCAAAATTTAGACTATCATTTACTAGTGGGATGTAAATTTAACCACACCAATTCAAACGGTAAAAAGCTAATCAGAGTTAACGACAATGAACTGACTAAAAAAACGGATATTTCAAATTTATTAAAAATTGTTTGGTTAACACCACAAATGGAAAATTTATTTTTGGAATCTCCTGGTATTAGAAGAAAATTTTTAGATAGAATGACGTATAATTTTTTCTCAAATCATGCTGAATATCTGTTAAAATACGAATATTTTACTCAGTCACGCAGCAAAATATTATGTGATATTGATTGGGATAATAAATGGCTCGAGCAAATCGAAATGAACATAGCTGAACTAAGCCTTAAAATAATCGATAATAGGCTTGAGTGCATTAAAATAATTAACTCATTTTTAGAATCTTTAACTACCAGCTATCTCAAACCAACGATAACTACATATGGTGAAATAGAAGGGCAATTAAAGAAAGAAAACCCTGCTAAAGTTTATGAATATATTTTAGATAATTTGCGAAAAAAAAGAAATATTGACTCAAAATCAAAAAGGTGCGGTATTGGTTCACATAAAAGCGATCTGCTAGTGTCAGATAGAGAGAAGTGCAGAGTTGCTACTTTGTGTTCCACTGGTGAGCAGAAATCTATGATTATATCGATGATACTTGGTCAATCATATGCTATTTATGATAAAAGCAAAATAGCTCCAATATTACTTTTGGATGAAGTATTTGCACACTTAGATGATAGGAGAAAAGAAAATTTAATTTTTGAATTAGAAAAAACACCATCTCAAATATGGATAAGTAGTACAAATATTGCCCTAAATAAAATGATAAAAACAACATATACTAAATTTATTCTTTAGTGCAGAAAATGAACGCTATAATTGTCTGGATTCTTTTTGAATCATCTCTTTGGATCTTATTGTGATTTCAGAATCACTTTAACAATAGGACGATTAAAAACCCCAAGAAAAACATAGATGTTGAGGTTGTTGTTTCTTTTTCTTCATGCGCCTCTTTAAGTAGTTCCTCAGTAACTAAATATAGTAGTGCAGCTGCACCAAATGATGTTATCAATACTAAAGTGGATTTTGAAGCATCCAAAAATGTAAGTCCTAAAGCTGAACCACTAAATACTAATATGGCAAAACAAATGTTTATTATTAAAATTGAAAGAAAATTTTTACCAGATTTTTGTAAAGTTGCGTCAACTGATAAAATTAAAAATAGCAGTTCTAATGATAAGGCAATGCTAATTATTAGCCCTTTCGCTACACTTATGGCAAAACTTATTCCTACTAGTAATCCATCGATAAAAACATCGATAGCTACGGCAATTAATAGTGAGGTAGTTGACTTGCTGTTATGCGAGTGATTGTTGCTAAATACCTTTTGTATAATTAGCATTAAAGCAGTTCCGATAACATAACCTATTATTAATTGAAGTTTAAATGGGGTGTTGTACAACTCGGGAATTAATTCAACTGCCAAAGCTGCAAATACCACACCAGCACTAAAATGCTGAATTATACTTTTTGAATGGGAATTTAAAGCCACAAACTTAAAGGCAATACTGCTTAGTACAATTGTAAATATTGGAATAGATAAATATATCAGCACATTCTGTAAAGTTGATATATAATTGCTAAAGTTCATTTTTATAATGTATTAAAATATGAATATTAACTATAATTGATATAATTATCAAAACAATTATTGAATATTGTAGCTGAAGTTGCTTTTATACCAATTCTACAAAAAATTTGTGCGAGGTAAAATTTGGTGTGGTTAAAATGCAACAATTAAGATATTTTTTGTGGATTTTAGGTGATATTGCTTCAAAGCCTACGTCAAATAACATACATTATATAAAATAATAAATTTATAAATAGCAAAGATATGAATAAGTTTTTAATAACAACGGCATTAGTTGCATCTTTTGTAACAACCAGTGCAATGGCTACTCCTGAAATGTCAGTGAACGGCTCTATTGATTCTAAATTTGTAAATGCTAGTCAAAAAGAGAAATTTAGATATGATAATCTTGATTCTACAGCAGGTAAGAAGTTATCAAATAATAATATTGCTGCAGATGCTTATATTAACTTTAACATTAAAGGCGAAGTTAAAGAAGGGTTGAAGTATGGTGGTTTAATCAAACTTAATGCAAACACTTCACAATCTAAAAAAGAAATGTTTATTAATAAGGAAGATAAACAAAGCATTGCTGAGCAAGTAATGGCATATTTAGAAAGTGGCTATGGTAGAGTTGAAGTCGGTAATTACACAGGCGTTACTGAATCAATGAAAGTGAATGCAGGAACTTTTGCAAGTGCAACAGGTGGTATTAATGGTGATTCTCAATATTATTGGAATCAATATACAATGCAAAATGATCCTGATAGTCCTACTGATGTAAAAAAGGTTAAAACTAAAACAGCGTTTCTACAAACTGCTAACCTTCCAACAAATGAATTAGGTACATTTGGTCTAAGAGGCGTTAATGCTGCTAAGATCAACTACTATACTCCTGAATTTTTTGGATTTAGATTTGGTATAACCTTCACTCCTAATACTAAAGTTCATGGTACTGCTTCAAGTGTAACTAGCGTAGTGAAAGGTGGAGAGGGTTTTAAAAATGTGTTTGAAAAAGGTTTATCATACACAAGCGAAATTAAAGGCGTTGGTGTGAAATTTGCAGTAGTTGGTGAATTTGGTAAAAATCAAGAGAGTGGTAACACAGAACCAGCGAAAAATAAGAAAAACCTTAGAGCTTATGAAGTTGGTACAAACCTAAGTTATAAAGGATTCACAGTTGGTGGTTCTTATGGTGACTGGGGTAAATATGGTGCATCTACCGATGCTAATGCTGCTGAATTTGGTAAAACAAGTTACTGGACAGCAGGTGTTGGTTATGCTAACGGTCCTTTATCTGCAAGTGTAACACACTTACAAGGCAAAAAAGGTATTGCAAAAGTTGATGAGAATAAAAAACATAACACACTTAGAAATACAGTTATAGGTGTGGATTATAAAGTTGCTCCAGGTGTGATGCCATATGTTGAATTTTCTTCATTCAAGATGAATCAAGCCTCTCAAGCTGATAAAGAAAATAATAACAAAGGTCATATGATTATGACTGGTGTGAAATTAAATTTTTAATATTTATTTCCCATTTAGTTTAGACTTTAATATCAACAGAGCAGAATCAAATTTTGCTCTGTTTTTTTTATTAGACCTCTTTCGATATTGCGCTAATATAGCTTGAGTCAGATATGTAGTAGTGGCAAAGATTGATGAGCGAAGTGTGGTAAACCATACATAAGCGAAGAATGACGATGTCATACCAATTTCCTAAAATAACTTGATAGATAGTATTTTTAAGAGATTTTATAGCATTTGAGCCTAATGTATCTGGATACATGGCGAAGATACTATGAGACTAAATATAAATGTTAAGTTATTTTTGGTGATTGGTGTGAATACCTATTTGAATTATGCTATACTTTAACGTTTGGCAAATCTTTTATACATCGGCTTATAGTCAATATAAAGTGCATTGCTGATTTTAGGGTCATTATGGTCCACTGGTGCGACACCTAATATTGGAGCAATTTTAGATATTATACTTGAGACCACTGGTGCAGCAACCATACCACCTGTTGCAAAACCATGATTAATGCTATTTTGTTTTGGTTCATCAATAAGAATTAAAACTGCATATTTTGGTTCATTCATAGGAAATGCTGCTGCACATAATGCTATATTTATTTTTTTACTATATTTGCCATTAATAATCTTTTCTGCTGTTCCAGTTTTTGCTCCTACTAAATATTCATCTACATTAGCTTGTTTTGCAAAGCCATTTGTTGCAGTTAATCTCAAGATTTTATTCATTAACAATGAGGTTTGAGGTTTAAATACTTGCATTCCATTATCTTGGTTATTTTTATCTTTTATTACTGTCGCCTTTCTAAGAATTCCCTTATTTACTATGGCTGAAAAAGTTTGAATTAGATGGATTGGAGTTATAGATATGCCATGTCCAAAACTCATTGTAATTGAAGTAAGTTCTTTCCATCTTCTATCGGTTGGAAATATTGAACTAGATTTTTCCGGAACTTCAACATTAATTTTTGTTAGCAATCCCAATTTTTTAAAATATTCCTTTTGCTTTGTAATGCCAACTTGTCTAATAATATGGGATACCCCAATATTTGATGAATACATTAAAATTTCAGGAATTGATAAAATTCCACCTTTACCTCTATAATCTCCAATTTTATAACTACCAATTTTGATAGGCGTGGATACATCAAACGAATCTGTTAGGTTAATTTTACCAGAATCTATGCCTATAGCTAGAGTGACAGGTTTTAATACTGATCCCATCTCATATACGCCTAGAGTTGCCTGGTTAAATAATTTTTTATTTGAAATTTCTTTAATATCATACGGATTAAAATCTGGCAAACTAACGGAACTAATTAGTTCTCCTGTGTTTACATCCATTATTATCGCAGTACCACCAATTGCATCATGTAATTTTATAGCATCACTTAGTTCCTGTTTTACAGCATATTGCACCCTTGCATCTAGGCTTGTTTGAATATTTGGTTTTGTCGAGTTATTTAAATCAATATTAAAAGAGGATTCTATACCAGATACACCATTATTATCTATGTCTACGAGTCCAACCAAATGTGAAAATAAATTTCCATGTGGATAAATTCTTTTTTGGTCCTTTATAAAATGTATACCTGGAATTCCTAAGTTGTGCAATTTTTGTTGTTCTAACGGTGTTAAATGACGTTTTAGCCATACAAAATGGGTATTTTTTACAAGCTTACCTTTTAACTCGGTAATGTTTATATCAATAACTTTTGAGATAGTTTTTAGTGATTCAATTGAGTTAGTAAAATGTTTTGGGTATATGTATGCTGATGCTGTAGGTAGTGTTGATGCTAGAATGATTCCATTTCTATCAACAATATTATTTCTGATGTTTGCTTTGATTTCAACATCATGAATATTTTGTAAATCACTATAGCTAAAGATTGATAAATCAAAAATTCTTAATATCAGTGTCAGTAATATTATGAACGTGCTGAAAAATACGATCTGTACCCTTCTATGACTTGTTTTAATAACGTCGCAATCAGATTTTTCATTTATGTATATTATTTTTATACTGCTCATTACTCATCTAATGTTTGATAGTGATTTTTATCTAGACTTTTTAGGTTTAGATATTTTTTTTGTAATTTATTAATTCTTTCAGGGGTTGTTAAATATGCAAATTCAGCTTTAAGTATTTGGATATTATTCTTTTCTTGTGAAATTTGATTATTTAGCCAATTCAATTCCTTATTTTGAATTATAACTTTTGATTTAATAAAAAATAAAGTTGATATAGCGACAATTAGCACAGCGCTATAAATCATAAATAATAGTGGTATTTTTAAATTCATACTATTTTCCTTAAAGCTCTTAATTTAGCTGACCTTGCCCTTGGATTGTTTCTTATTTCTTTATAAAGAGGAGTTATAACTTTTTTATTTATTTTTTCAAAATTTTCTTTAGCAGACAAATCGGTAAAAAATTTTTTGACTATTCTATCTTCCAATGAATGAAATGAAACAACGCATATTATACCTCCTGGCGCCAGCAAAGGCGGTAATTTGTTCAAAGCTAATTCAATATTTTCTAATTCATTATTGACTGCAATTCTGAGTGCTTGAAAAGTTTTTGTTGCAAAGTGAAGTTTGTCACTATACCTATTTATTCCAATTGCTTCCACTAATTCAGAGGTGGATTTTATTTTGTCTTTTTGCCTAAATTTTACAATATTCTTGGCAATTATGCGTGATTTTCTCTCACCTCCAAGTTCATATATTAAATTGGCTAGTTCCTCTTCATATAACGAATTAATTAAGTGTGTTGCAGAGGTGGGTAATGAACTATCCATTCTCATATCTAAAGGTCCATCACCACTGAAGGAAAATCCTCTCTCTCTATTGTCTAATTGCATTGATGAAACTCCTAGGTCAAAAATAATTCCATCAATTTTGCTAATATTTAGCTCTTTAAGAATTATATCAATTTCTTTAAAATTTTTATTTATAAAATTGAATCTATCTTCGAAGGTGTTTTTGAAATTATTAGCATATACTTCAGTGCTTTGGTCGCAATCTATACCTATAACCTTGCAACTGGCTTTTTCTAATATTGCTTTAGTATAGCCACCAGCTCCAAATGTAGCATCAACATATATTTTGTCATTTGTTGGGTTTAATACCTCAATAACCTCATTTAATAGCACTGGTATATGATCAAGTTTTTCCATGTTTTTTATTCTATTTCTTTTGTTTTTGGGGACGAAAAAGAGGTCTCTTTCGCAATTTGTCTCGCTTTTTTATAATAAGTATTAAATTTATCCTTGTCCCAAATTTCAAATGTTAAGCCTTTTCCCACAAAAAATACTTTTTTATTGAATTTTGCAAAATTAACTAACCTTTCTGGGAGTGATACTCTACCTTTTGAATCTAGTTGCATAGGAACACAATCAGCAAGAACTGCAGTGGCAATCGCATCTCTTTTGTCTGAAAATAACTCCATACCTTCTAAAAAATTTTGTAATTTATTTATTCTTTCGAAAGTACAAACTTCAATGCACTCATTGATAAAAGAACTATACGCATAAATCTCCCTACTAGCTTTATATTCCAAGATATTTCTAAAGCTTGCGGGGATCGAAATTCTATTTTTATCATCTATTTTGCCCTCATAAGTTGAGAGAAAAATTGTGCTACCGTTGTTCATTCATTTAATACAAGTAAAAACTTTAGGCTATATCTTACCTCCTTATTATATAGCATAATTATGTGGGATATAATAGTATTATTTTGGGATATTTTGGGATAAAAAGGGAAAATTTTTTGTTTTTGGCTTAAGAATTGCCTATTACTAGATTTTACGGTCGTTTTATAATTTACGTTAAGATTGAGGTGGTTCCTCAGATTTTTTTGGCAATTTAGTTGGATTTATTTTTCTAAAACAGTGCTAGCAAAACTAGATAAATGATGTAGTTAAAGAATTTTTATGTATACTACGGGACATATAATGAACAGTTAAAAAATGAAAATAGTGTATGTTTACTAAAATGATCTCTATACCTGTTATTTTTGGAATATTTGGTTACAATAGATATTATAATCATAATGGGAATGAAACTGCGTATGATCAAATTAAAAGTGATTTAGAATGGTCCCTAGCTAGAGTTCCAAATTTAGATGAACTTATCACTATGTCATATCCATTGGCGATTGCCAATATAGTTATTGAACCATTTATGGAGCGTTTGTATCAAATTAATCCTATAGCAAAAGCAGTAGTAAGAGATTGGACTAAAATTCCTTCTAGTATAGTAGCATGGTGGAGTGGAAATGAAATAGGAGGCACTCATATTAAATATGATGAAGGGAATATATATGGTGGTATAACAAAAACTATATGTAAAAGTTCTATAATTGGTATACATGCAAATTTTAATTATGGCCTAGATGGAGGAGATTTAGAGAAGATTAGTAGAATATCAAATTATATTTGCGAACCTACTTCAAGGGTATATAATTTAATTTCAAAAGAAAAACAAATACAAAATAATACTGAGACTAGTTATTTTGAATTTGCCATAATGAATACAGATGCGGAATTATTAATACAAGCATCGGCTGAAGGATTAACTAAAAATGTAGTTGCTGATCAAATTGGTAACTTTTTTGGTCAACTTGGTGTTTTTGGACTATTTAAGGCTACATATGTAGCAATCGAAAATAAATTTATTTTTGTTACAGCAGGTGCAATAGCTAATGGGAATCTTCTACATAATAGGATAGAAATGGTGCATCAGGCTACACCTAATCAGTATTTTAAAAAAGCAATAATTCTAACTTCATTAATAGGGATAGATTTTTGCTTAAAAACATTAGCTGAAGCAATTACATCATTTATAATTACACCAACTGTTAGGATGGCACAGGATGGAATTGGCATTATGGTAAAGCAGAGTTGGGAATATTGGGAACACAAAGAATCAGAAAGCTTTAGGGGAGACATAGTATCTTCAGATTTATCCACGGAAACTGACAATAATATAAATCATCACGTGGATCTATAAATTTAAAATGCTGTTCTCACTTTGTTTATAGTAGTATAGCATAATTCAGATAGGTATTCCCACCAATCATCTAAAATAACTTAACATTTAAATTGAGTCTTTTTAGTGATTTATTCACATCATTTTCGCCATGTATCCAAGGTGCATTAGGCTCAGATGCTATAAAATCTCTTAAAAATACTATCTATCAAGTTATTTTAGGAAATTGGTATGACATCGCCATTCTTCGCTTATGTATGGTTTGCCACACTTCGCTCATCATTCCTTGACACTACATACCTGACCCCGCCCCGAGCTATAGGTGGTGTTACGATATTTTACTTTTCTTTATTATCTTTTAAAATCTTCTCATCTAGTTCATGCATCTTATTTTCAAGACCCACCTTTTCTATGATGCCTAATTTATCTCCTATTACTGCAATCCATTTGATAAAGTGATTATTCGTTTCTTCTGCCATCTTCTTTTGTTTTTCTGAACTTAATCC
>CAISOX010000006.1 GCA_903887235.1 uncultured Alphaproteobacteria bacterium
TACATATGGAACAAAGTATTTGAGTATTCAATCAGTCCAATTAAAGCTTATAGTAATAAAAAGAACCAAGAAGTATTATTAAATCTTTATAAAACAGCATTTAGCGGAGATCTAAATAATTGGAGGGAATATGCATGCAAAGTAAATAGTAGCCAATTCCTAATGGGAGAAAAGAAAACAAAGAATAATTTCAAGGCGGTATTTAGCTGGTTGATAAAGGAAGAAACAATAGAAAAGATATTGAATGGAGAATATGGAGTAGGAGATAGAGAGCTAGATATGAATAATGTAACAAAAAATATAGAAGAGAAAAAAGAGGAAGTAGTAAATAAAATGGATAAAAAAATATCAGAATATATAAAACATAAAATAGATGAAACAAAAGAAAGAAGAGAATTTGAGGAATATGTCAAAGTAAACCAAGCAGAAAGAAAAGAAGATGAATATGGAATATTGAAAGCTATAAGGCACATATCATATCACAGCATATTTAGAACAAATGGATATGAAGTACTTAGAGAAAGTCTGTATGAAAGCTATATAATGAAGAAATATTGTGGATTAACAAAAATGGAGGCGAGAAATAAAATAAGAGAAAAAGCACGGGAAATAGATGAAATCACTAACCATATAGATAAAATAAATATGTTAAGAGAAATAGAAGAAAAAATAGAAAACAAGGAGTATATGATAAATAATTCATGGAAAAACCAAGAAAAGAGAAATTATAATTCAGAGTTGTTAGAATCAACATTTTGCTCAAAGCCAAAAAAAGAATCTAGGTATTTAAAAGTTTCATCAGGAGAGAGTTCGATAAGAGATTTACTTATATGATCAGCAGAGACAACAGAAGAAACGATAAAAGAAATTTTTTTAACATTAAGAGCAACTTCAGTTAAAGAATGGATAGAATGAAAAGAAAAAGAGTTAATAGTAGAAAATGCAACTATAGAATCAACTATATAAGGAATGATCTTAGCAGAAAAGGATTTATCACTTGGCGAAATAAGAAGTTTATTTGAGTAAGCACAAGAAACGGCAGGAGAAGTAAATGAGGAAATAGTAGAAAATGCAGAATAAGATAAGCCAAAAGGAGCAAAAGATAAAGCAGCAGGTAAAGAGAATATAAATCCAGAAGTAGTAGATAAAGTAATTTCATAAAAGCAGTTATCTAAGAAGCTATCAGTAGTAAATCCTAGATTATTATCAAAGTTATTTTTGATTCTTTCTTGAGCGAAATTTTGGTGCAAATCAGAAATAAGTAATTTGGAAGAGTATCCAATTGTACTGATTAAAGGTAGGGAGAATTTAGTAAAAAAAGAGTATTTAGGATTATTGTTAGATAAGGTAAAACACCCTAAAAAAGAAAAAACAAAATGGGTAGTAATCCAATAAGAATTTTCTTGTGGTATATGTGAGAGTAATTGATCAATTTGAGATGAAGTACTATTTGAAAAGATGGGAGAAATAATCTCTTTTAAAAAATATTTATATAAATGTGAATTTTCTAGTAATTCAGAAGATGTAAGGAAAATAATACCTAAATTTTTTTTTAATGGGTCGGTATCAAATATTTCAATATTTTTGTGAAATTTTACCACTTCTTTAGAACCAAGTTCATAAGTTAATCTTTTTTGACCAAATTTTTCAACTGATTCTACGCGTACAAAATTAAATTTTTCTAAAATATTTATAGAAGCTGGATTATCATCTCTTGTGGTAGCTGTAATTAAAGATATATCTTGATTAGTTAAGGGAAAAAGGCAAAATAATAAGCCATATAGAGCCTCTTTTACATAATTATTTCCCCAATATTCTTTATTTATTAAATACCCTAGTAATATTTCCCCTGGATTTTGATTTCTACAAGTTAAAAAAATTGTTCCAATAAAATTTGAGGAATCTTTTTTAAATATACTAAAGTAACTTGGTTCTTTTTGTTCTAAATAATATCCCATTAATTTGTCCACTTGCTCTTTATCCCTTGGTGTACCTTCGCAATATTTTTCCATAACTGCGGGATCTGAATATAATTTATAATATTCTTCAATATCAGAATATTTAAGCGGTTTAAGGTCTATTCTAAAAGATTTAACCACCTTGTTATGAGTATCTACTTTGATTGTTACTTCATGACTTTGTTCAGATGGATTTAGTTTACTAAAAAATTGTGTATCAACTAAAAAAGAATGCTTTTTTGATGGCATTGCAATACTATAAATATTAATTTTTAACGAATATAAAACATAAAAAAGATGTTATAAACAAATATACTGTATTTTTTATAAAATAAATACAAGTATATAAAATGTTAAGTATTGATCAAAAAAGTCATGGGTACTTATTAATTAATAAAAAAATAGTATGTTGGAAAGTCTAACATTAGATCAAAAAATAGTTATAATATTTTTATCAATAACACTTCTTATTGGCGTTTTAGCTTCGAGATCAATTAAAAATTTTAAGGATTATGCATTATCAAAAAACAGATATAACCTAATAGCCATTACTTTTACTTTAATAGCAACTATGGTTGGTGGAGCAAGTACTAGTGGAACTATAGCTGAGATATATGAACATGGATTATTATATGCTGTTGCGTCAACAGGGTTTATAGTAGGTATAATTTTGTTGGCAAAATTTATAGCTCCTAAATTTGATAATAGATTTGATTGTATGGTTTCATCAAGTGATATGATTCAAAGGTATTTTGGTAACAAAGCAGAAAAATTATCTGCTTTTGTAAGTTGTATTCAATGTTTGGGCACAATAGCAGCCCAAATAGTAGTTCTTGGACATCTATCGAATACTTTTTTTGATATTAGCTATGATAAATCAGTAATTATAATGGGCTCTATAATAACTATTTATTCATTAATTGGTGGAATTAAAGCTGTGACAAATACCGATATTTTTCAATTTATAATGATATTTATAGCTTTTCCAATAATAGCAAATATTAGTGTATCAAAGGCAGGTGGAATTTTGGAAATATTTTTAAACTTACCAGAAAAATACACGGTTATATTTGAAAATAATAATTTTAAAAAACATTTATTTTTATTTATATTTTGGGCTACACCATTTTCTCTGATTTATCCTGTTATAATACATAGATTATTAATAGCTAGAAATCCAAGTGATATTGTAAAGATGAGTTATACATATGCACTATTTAAGATTGTACTTCTTTTTGTATTGATTGCCATAGCCTTTTCCTCTTTAGTGTTGTACCCTAATATAAATTCTAAGGCAGTTGTTCCAGTTATTATAAAAAATTTATTACCAATTGGGTTTAGTGGTATAGCTATCTCTGGTATTATTGCAGTTACAATGTCATCTGCTGATTCTTTTTTAAATACAGCTTCGGTTATTTTAACCAAAAATCTTGGAAATTCTACTAAACTTAAGAATGTAAAGTTCAACACATTATTGCTTGGGATTTTGGCAATTATGATAGCAATGCAAGATTATAATATAATAAATGTGTCCGTTATCATGAACACCTTAATATATTTATCCGTCAGTATACCATTATTTTTTGTAATATATAAAATCAAAATTAATAATAATACTTATTGGTTATCTATACTCATAGGTGCTGTAGCTTTTGCAATATCTGGTTATTATTATAAATTAGGGTATGAGGCATGTTTTATAGCTGAGATTTCATGCTTAATTACTTATGGAGTATATTTTGTATTAGGAGTGAAGAATATTTCATATTTCTCTAAGTTTAAACAAATTTTTACTTGGATAATTAGTATAAATATCCCTTATATATGTAAAAAGGTTTTGTATAAAGTAAGAAAAATAATATTTCAACTATTAGATGAAGCATATGAGGTAACGCAAAAACAATATTTACAATTTAGTATTTTCTTTTGTGTAACGTATACAAGTTCATATTTTATGTGGGTAACCAAGGTTATAGACAAAAATATTATAGTACTAAGAATAATAAGTGGATTATTGACCCTAGGACTTTTAGCAAGAGATAAATTTCAAAGTGTTTTAAGCAAGAGGTTTTATGCAATATATTGGTATGTAACTCTAATAGTATGTCTTCCTTTGTTAGCAACAGTTATTTTTTTCTTAGAAACAAATAGTTTGTCAGGGGTTGTAAATATTTCCTTTTCGGTATTTTTATTATCAATATTAGTATCATGGAGAATGTTTTTAGCTTTAGTATTTATTGGAGTAGGATTAGGATATTTGTATACAAATGCATTTTTCATTTATGATAAGGCGCTAAGTGAAATAGAAATTTACATACTTGCCTATTCGTTATTTATATCAATTGCAATAGGGCTAGTTTTTTCAAGAAGCAAGGAGATTAGTATATTAGAACAAATTAATAAAATGAAATATATGGGGATGCAAATTGCTCATGAAGTAAGGGTCCCATTATCTGATGTATCTATTTCAATTCAGATTATAAGAAAAATATTTAGAAAATTAAAACTAAAAAATAAGAATAAAAAAATTATGTTTGAAATTAATCAAAAGGATTTTAATATTTTAAGAGATACAATAAATAATTGTCCTGATAAAGTAAAGATAGGGAGTGATATAGTTACTAATTTATTACTCTCACTAAAAAAAGGTTTATTAATAAGTAAAAGTGATTACTGCTCAGTTAAAGAGTTATTAAAAGAAGTAGCTGGGCAATATAAGTGTTTAATAGATTTTAATGATATAGGTAAGTCAGATATCAATTTTTATGGATCAAAACTATATATGTTACATTGTTTCCACAATATTATAAAAAATGCTATAAAATATGCTTTAGTCAATAAAAATAATAAGTTAAAAATATATATAGAAAAGAATATATTAATTTTTGAGGATAAAGGGCCTGGTATTATGAAGAGCGATCTAAAGAAAATTTTTGAGGCATTTAACACCTCAAGTGATTCAGGTAGCGGACTAGGGTTAATTTTTTGTAAAGACGTAATGAAATCTATTAATGGTAATATAGAATGTGAATCTACTACTTTAGCTGGAACTAAAATAAAATTAATATTTCCAAATTTTAATTTATGAAAAAAAATGTAGTTATATTTATAGATAATAATGCATCAACTCTGCAGCTTTTTAAAGATTATTTTTATGATTTAAATACAAAGAAAATATTTTTTACTTCAGCAAAAGAATTTTTCATATGGAAAAATAATAATAAGATTGATTGTAAATTTATTATTATTTCAGATTATAACATGTCAGATATAAATGGATTGGAGTTATTTCAAAAAATAGATTTTCATGTAAATGCTAAAATTCTTTTATCAAACACTACATACTCAAAGGAAATATCTGATGCGTTGAAAAATAGAGATATTGATGAATATTTACAAAAAGATGACACAAACTCCTTTGAAAAATTAGAAAATATAATCAATAAATATTTGTTAAGTTCATTTATCTAAAGAAAAAAAAGTGCCAATGTGTAATCCATAACGAATAACGCCTAAAACAAAGCTCTCACCATGTTCATGAGAAAGATTATCGTATTTTATAGCTTTGTATAATAGGTCCTGTAAAAATTTGATTTTATCGCTATCTACTCGTATTTTTTCAGATTCAACAAGTTTAAGAACTATATTGCTGCATAGCTTGTATTTGGAGATATCTAATTCAATTTTTCTTTGCAAACATTCTTCCTTAAGTAAATATTCAGGATTTAAATTAAGCGCTAAGGCTATTCTTTCTAAAGTAGAAGATTTTATCTGATTTCCTCTTAAAGCATTAGAGATTGTAGATTGAGTTATACCTGAGACGCCAGATAATTCTGATTGAGTTAAATTTTGTTTATCCATTTCATCTTTAATGCGAATAGAGAAAAATGGTAAAATATCAGTAGTCATATAAAAAAATTATTTAAATAATATTAAAATTGGTATAAATCTATTGCAAATAAAATAATAATTTGATAAAATATATTAAAATTAAATAAAAGCAAAATAAATTTAATTTATAATTAATAGCACAAAACAATTTAATAATGAATTTAGTATTGAGGTAAAAATGATAAAACAAGCCAAAAAATATTTAGTAGTAGCAGTGCTAACAACAGGAATGGGAAGCCTAGTAGGCTGTAATACAGCAAGCAAGATGATAAAGCATGGGAATTTAGAAGTAGAGACAAAAATGAGTGAAACAGTCTTTTTAGATCCAATTGATGATAATAAAAAAACAGTATTGCTACAAATCAGAAATACAAGTGATAAATCAGGATTAGAGATTGAATCTAAAATTAGGTCGGCGATAGAAAGCAAAGGCTATAGA
>CAISOX010000007.1 GCA_903887235.1 uncultured Alphaproteobacteria bacterium
AGTAGTTTCTCTGGAAGTGACTTTGTAAAGCCTCCATTCCATAAAATAGTAGCGATAAGTTATTTGGATGCTAATATTTATGCAGATAATGAAAGGAGGGAGCGGTATAAAATATTCAATATAAAATCAGGTGGAAATATTAATAGTGAGGAAGAAGAGTTAGTAAAAGGTTTTTTTGATTATTTAGAAAAAGTTGATGCAAGACTAATAACGTTTAACGGAAGGAGTTTTGATCTGCCAGTATTGAAGTATAGAGCTATGAAATATAATATTTCGGCAAAATGGTTATATGAAAGAGGAGATAAATGGAATAACTATACACAGAGATATAGTATGGATTGGCATTGTGATTTGCTGGAAGCACTAACAGATTATAATGCATCTACTAGAGTTAAAATGAATGAAGTTGCTTCAATTTATGGAATCCCGTGTAAAATTGATGTTGATGGCTCTCAAGTAGAAGAATTATACAATAATAATAAAGTAGATAGTATACGCAATTACTGCGAACAGGATGTATTGTGCACATATCTTTTATACTTAAAATATGCAAGTCACACAGGAAGAATAACAAATAACGGATATAATAATTGTGTGGATGATTTAAAGGAATTTATCATTTCTCAAGGCAAGGAACATAACGTATCTTTTATTAATAACTTAAATTTTAAAAAATTAAAGGAATACTAAGGAAATCATTCGTATAAATAAATGTAAGTATTTAAATAAAATTCAAGCATTAAAAAATAATAAATCATCTTGACATTTCATATCAAAAAGAACTTCTGAGGTTGAAGTTAGTCAACTATTTTATTAGCAAAATAAGCAATTATTTTTCTTTATGAATTAATAAAAATGAGTAGTTTAGTAATAATCAAAACAACACTAATATCTAATTATAAGGTACTATTGCTCTACGCTACAGCCAAACATAGATTAGTGTCTGCGTTAAAATTATAATCAAACCAACTTATATTTACTACTATGCAACTAGCTTATAATTTACCCTCCTTATCTAACGAGCAATTTGAGCAAGCTAAGGACATAAAGAGCAGTATAGCATCGGAAAATATATTAGATAAAATAAGGGCATTTCAACAAGATACTCAGTTAAATAATTTATTAAATAATGCAAAGTTTATAGAAATAAAAAATAATGTTTTAATTTTTGCTGTCAAAGATAGTTTCACAAGAGAAACATTAATTAGGAATTATTTTTTAGTTATTAAAAGAAAAGCTGCTGAAATTGATGATAGTATAAAAATGATCTCAATTACTGTTGATAGTGGTATTGATAATAGTTCATTGAGCAGCGATTTATTAGTGAATAGCAATTCAGTAAGTAGTGAATCAGATCTAAAGAGAAATTTAGAAGATGATATATTTTCTAAAGCTAATCCTAAATTTACTTTTAATAATTATGTAACTGGAGAATCAAATATTGTTGCATATAAAATTACTAAAGACATTGCCTTGCAAAATATAGATTATAACCACAATAATGTATTTTATATACATTCTCATGTTGGAATGGGGAAGACTCATTTATTACAATCAATTGCAAATGAAGTAAATAATTGTAATGAGAATGCAGAGAATAAAAAAGATATTCCTGGGAGCTTTCGTAAATGCAAAGTGGGTTATTTAAGTGTAGAAAGATTTATGCACAATTTTGTCAGAGCAGTTAAAAACAATACTCTATTTAGTTTAAGAGATAAAATCAAAGAAGTGGATATCTTTTTAATAGATGATTTACAATTTATATGTGGCAAGGAAAGTACGCAAAAGGAGTTTGCGCTAATACTTAATTCACTTATTGAATCAGGTAAAAAGATAGTAATTGCATCTAGTGTGCCATGTCATATGCTAGAGCTTAATGATGAGCGCACAAAATCAATACTTAGATCAAGTAATACCATTTATATTGAGCAATGTGATTATGAATTGCGTTTAAATATATTGAGCAATTATAATAAAAGTAATGATATTAGGTTTGAAGAAAATATCCTAAAGATGATAGCGGATAAAGTCACAACAAGTGTTAGGGAATTAGAAGCAGGACTAAACAATCTTAAAACTTACTTAAGTATATCTGGTAAAAAGGCTACAAGCGATAATATGTGTAAGTACATTCAGAATTATATAAAAAGCAATGTAAAGAAAGTTACAATATCATCTATAATCAATGCCGTTGCGAAATATTATAAAATATCATTATCTGACATCGTATCTAAAAAAAGAACACAGAAGTTAGTTACAGGAAGACAAATTATAGCATATCTAGCTAAAGAAATGACAACAGAAAGCCTTAAGATTATAGGTAAAAAGATAGGAGATAGAGATCATTCCACTATTTTATATTATTTGAACAAATTAGATGGTTGTATTAAAAAAAATGAGCAGCTAATTAATGATATTGATTCTATTAAGGGCTCAATTATTTAAAATACTTGCCAAGATAAATAAATTTATATTAGTATTTTATTTAGTAAAAAAACTATTAAGGTTATGGTGAATCAGCAAAGATTGCAGGAACTATATGAAAAAGGAAGGCAATCTGGATTTAAATTACCAAAATCTGTTACAGTTAAAAAAGAATATTCCTATGAAGGATATTTAATCCATATCTTTCGTCACAATTTATTAGGAGATTTAGGAAGGATAGTGATAATACCTAATAGTAATAGTAATAGTAATACTAATATATATTGTGAAATAGCTGGTGATCCTGATGATCCCATGACAAAAAGAAGACAAAAAATATTTGAACCGATTGCAAGAGAAATAACTGAAGCGATGGATGAAATATTAGGAAAAAGTGATGAAGCTGTTGATGAATATAATGTTCAAAATGAAGGATGTCTAATTCCAAGTAAAGTTTTTCCGTGCGCTGAATGCAATGAAATAACAGCAATGATGCTGTTTGATGATAATGCAACTACACAAGCTGAATTAGAAGATCATGTAAGATTAATGTATTCTAAAGTAAAAGAGCTAAATGTTCCAACATGGGTAGTTGGCAAAGAAATAGAAATTGAATCTCCGGATGGAATTAAATATGGTAAAGCAATTAGCATGAAAGTATGGCCACATAGAGAGAAAGTAAGATATATAGATTCAAATGAATTTAATCACATGATTGACACTTATATAAATTCTCATTGCTCTAAAACAATTAATATTTAATATAAAATTTATAAATATATCTATTGAGGAGATGCAAAAGCGAAATGAAGAAATCGAAATCACAGATAGTGAGCTTTTAATTAAAGAAGCTACAAAACTTTCAAAGGAAATAAAAGGTGCTGAACCTTGTCCAATAACAAAAAAAGAAAAGGAAGCTGCGATTGTAATGACTAGTATAGAAAAGGTTTTACATAATTTAATTATGGAAAAAATACCATGTAAAATAATATTTTTAAGTCTTTTTCATTTCTGGATCACACTTGAGGCACCAATGAGAGGAGTAAAAAACGACTCTTCAGATAATCTGCCACCCTATAAAGAAGGAGCAATATTGGAAATTATAGAGATAATAGTAAAAATGCTTAAAAAGCTACCTCAATATAATGAGACAAAAAGTAAAAAGGATTTAGGAAAAGTCATTAATAGCTTAAAATCAAAGATGTCAGCAGATGAACTGGATAATGTCAATTTACCACTCGATGAATTGATTGCTAAAACAACAAGAGTAAATGAAAAAATATACGGTAATATCTGTGAGCTTTTAAAGAAATCTTTCCATCCTGTGATTATAGCAAATGTTCTTTTTGGAAATTGGGTTAGATTATCAACTATAGGCAATAATGTGCCAGAAGAATCTTATCAAAAAATTGAATATTATTTCATAGAAATTATAGAAGAAGTTCGTAAACATATACCAAATCTTTTTAAATAATTTTTATTTTGGTAATCAC
>CAISOX010000008.1 GCA_903887235.1 uncultured Alphaproteobacteria bacterium
ATTAAACCTTTCTCTTATATTTGATGGTATAAGCATTCTACCATGTTGATCTAAACTAGTTATTATTTTTTCTGTAGTCATTGTTAGTTTACTTTATAAAGTTATTTATCTTTATTAATAATACACTATATAATAATATTATTACATAAACGATTATAAGATATTTATTTAAAATAAGCAATATACCATCCATCAATCGTTTGTTTTATAGACTACTACTCTACACAATTTAGAACACATTTAGAATTATACAAAAATAATGCTTGCAAATAAACTTAATAAGCCCTGTACAGAAGAACAATGTTCTCATTATTTCTAAAATCACCACTGTCCATAAAACCCGTCCTTAAATAATCGCTGTCCATAAACTTACTTTTAGCTTTTATAGAAAAACTTATCTAAATATTTATTAAATGGTTCGGGATTTTCTTTAATCATTGGGGTTTCCAGTCAGACAATGGCATTCGGTTAAGTGTATCTTCCATAATCTCTCGTATCTGGATTATGGGACGTGCATGAAATAAAATAGACATCTTTAAACTTTGATTTTTTATGATATCCTTTAAAATAGGTGATTTTCTTGAATAAATATGAAGTTTATGCAAAAATATAACAAAAAAATAGAAGATCAAATGGTTGCGTTTTATAATAATTTGCAAGAAAAAGATAAACGACATTATGCAGCTGTTGAAGCAATAAAACTTGGATATGGTGGCATAAAATATATATCTAGCCTATTGTCATGTACTAGACAAACTATTTACAAAGCTATAGATGAGCTCAAAGAAAATAATCTTCTGCCTTCGGGTCGTTCTAGGAATAAAGGTGCTGGTAGAAAAAATTGTTTAGAAGAAAATAAACACATAATAGAAGAAGCTTTTTTAAAATGTAATTGATAAACATGTTGCAGGAGACCCTATAAATTCAAATATCAGATGGCTTAAGATCACAAAGCGGGAAATAGTTAAGTTAATGGAAAAAGAAGGGCGTAATATAGTTACAAAATCGCTTAAAAGGCATCATTTTGTAAAAAGAAAAATGCAAGGAAAGTTAGCTTGTGGTTATTTTATTGATCGAGAAATTCAATTTAAAATAATAACCGAAAAATTAAATAAATTTAAAAAATCAGATAATCCCATAATTAGTATTGATACTAAGAAAAAAGAGCTATTAGGGCAAATTTATAGAAATGGGAAAGTATATTGTACCAAAGCTCTTGAAGTATACGACCACACTACTTATATCATTACAGACGGGACAGTAATACCACATGGGATTTATGATATAAAACAAAATAAGGCCTATGTTAACATTGGAACTACCCATGGAACAGCAAAGTTTCTGTGTGATTCACTAAGGATTTGGTGGGAAAAACAAGGCAAAAAAAGATTATCCTAATGCTGATGAATTATTAATTTTTTGCGATGCAGGTGGTGCTAATTCTTGGAGGATATATGTATTTAAAGTGGAATTACAAAAACTTAGTACAGATATAAAGTTAAAGATTAACATTTGTCATTACCCTGCATATAGTTCAAAATGGAATCCAATTGAGCATAAAGTTTTTCCTCATATTGCACATGCTATGGATGAAGTAATTTTAAGAACACATGATCAAGTTCGAAAACTTATTGAAAACACAAAAACTAAAACAGGACTTAGAGTAACAGCTAATATAATAGATACAGTTTACCATATAGGGATTAAAACAGCCAAAAAGCTTTTGGATAATATTAATATAAAATACGATGAAGTTATACCAGGATTAAATTATTCTATAAGCCATAAAGATACCTAAAGTGCACCTATTTAACACATCCTAATTACAGGGGAAGCATAACCCTAAAGAGATACATAAGTGAATCATTTATTGCATATTAACGTTTTATAAGTTATAGTGTGTATGTATAATTTTTTGTCGATCATTTATGAGTTTTTTAGAAAAAAATACAGATTTTAACAGGCACCTAACTGATAAAGAAAAAGGTATTTTTACTACAATAAATCCAAATACTAATTATCCATATTTCCCACAAGCTAATACAGATGATATAAAGTTTTTAGCAAAAGGTGGTGAATATACAAATGATGCTAATTCTTTTTTATGTGAACAATATCATTGCATAGGACAAGACCCTTTAATTCATTTGTATAATAAGGGCACAGGAGATTATATATCACAACTTAGCCATTATAATCCTAAAACAATAAATAATATATGTAATGATGAGAAATTTGAATGTATTGTTGATGTTCAATACTATGCTACATATAATTGCATAGGATGGGCAATAGGAGTAACAAAGTGGGTTAATCCTTCCGATATAACTGCATATGCTAAAGGAGGATTATATATAACTGAAGCAATTAATTCATTTTTAGATGATAAAGCTAAGCTATATGCAAAGTCATCATCTAATATACTACATATAGTAGATGATCTTAATTCACTATCTGGGAACAATGTAAAATTGGATAACAATACAGTCGCTTTTTATTTTGATAGTAACAATGAATTTCTTCACGGCGCAAGGTATGTAGAAACTTTATTAGAAACTGAAATGATAAATAGATGGACTTCTAAATTAGGACAATCAATTTTAATATCGCATGAGCTTGATGATCTTAGAGGGGAATATTCTTTATACGGTGATAATATTGCGTATGCAGTATTAATAACTAAAGATCAAGGTCATGATGAATTATAGGAGGTATTTATGACAAATGAAAAAGGAGCTGCGAACAAAATAGCGGGATTAGCAGCAAAAGCATTAAAACTACAAGAAATGAAAGAATTTCAATCTAAATATGCGGAAGTAATAAAAGCTTACCAAGAATCTCCATTGGCACTTTTATCTACTATCAATATAAATGAATTGAATGAATTTCAGGAATGGAAACAGCATTTATTAGATAATAAAGATAAAACCATTCCTATGATTATATCAAAAATGCTTAAAGGAGATATTTTTGCTTTTAGTATTTACAAAGAATTAACACCGCATATCATTGATTATGATATGGTGCACCATAACAAAGATATGAATCAAGAATTACACTATTATGGTGGCGCTGAAGATGGGTTAGCTATAATAAATGCTCGACATTGGTTAGGAACAAAGGATGCGGCAGAAGTGTTTGCTCAATTTACTGATGGTAAAAATATAGAATGTGAGGTGAATGAAATGTTAAATATTAATAACGAATTCATAGATTGCATACATAATTTTTAACATTCTAAGCAAAATTCTTAATCAATAATAATTATTTTATAAATCATATTTAGAAGTGATTTATTTTTACAAAATTTATCAAAAGCTAAGTTATTCTGCTTTTTATAATATTTTTGTAAGCCCTTGTATTTGCTAAAGAAAATTCAACTCCTTTAAGAAGGATATTAATAAAAATTAAAAGATGTCTATTTTATTTCATGCACGTTCCTAAATCCAGATATACTGATACTAATCTCTTAAAAAATAATTGTCATTAAGTATTATTTAAATGTTTTTTATGGAGTTTAATATTCTTATAATCCTCTATTTCCCTTACTTATGGTTTAGCCGAATGCCATTGGCCAGTCGGAAGGTACGAAAATTTTCACCAATTAGGGTATAATTACAAATATAGACAAATCCGGTATTAGGAATTCTGTATGCGGCATTTAAAGTGAGTTACAGGAAGAAATTTTTAAAGGTAATACCTTTATTTATAGTGAAATTCATTATTTTTTATAAAAAATTCATTTTATATATCCTTAATAAAGCAGTAATACTGCGTTTAAAGCTTATATTATTTTTAACACTCATCGCATAAGACTGTCATGCGCCAAGCAAAACAACCCACAAAAGTTAATTTAGCGCCAAACTAAATGACCCACCCCAGCGCCAAGTAAGACCTCCACTTTAGAAGTGATTAAAAACGCTTAGTTAATAATAAATATTAACTAAAAAAGATTAA
>CAISOX010000009.1 GCA_903887235.1 uncultured Alphaproteobacteria bacterium
CTCCCCAAGCTATCAATATAGAAATGAGGTATACAGCACCCTCTCCAAAGTCATAAAAAAAGAGGGCATAATTAAAAAATATAACAAGCAGCAATATCGGCAGTAATAGAAAGAATATTTTAATTGATCGATTAGGTAGTGTGTGCTTTTCAGTATTTAAATTCACTGCTTTTAATTTTAGAAACAACTGCCCTAAAGTTCTTCTGTACCCATCTTTCCAAGATATAAAATGATATAAATAATATGCAATGACAAAAGCATTAAATGACATTACAAATGCACACTCACCACTGCACGATATATTAGCATTTTTGAGAATAGTCACTCTCAGAACACCCCATAGCATAAAAGATATAAAGAATAATTGTGCGCAAAACTGTAAAGAGATTAGTAAATCAATTATATACGCAGCAATACGCTTAAACCTTATTAAATAAGAAGATTTTTGTATTTCATCATGCTTCACTAGGTCAATCATTTTCTTTGTGTAAGTTAAATTATTTTAGTTACCAAATCATACCCTGAATCTCCACATAAAATTTCAAATTGATTTAAAGCCAATGGCCAATTTTTTATTGGCATTGTCCATTTTTTAGAAGCATTTTTAAGAGCTAGATATATTATCTTCTGGATGGATTTATCACTAGGAAAAACCCCCTTATTTTTGATAATTTTCCTGATTTGGCGGTTTGCAGCCTCAATTATATTAGTCGTATAAATGGCTTTTCTAATTTCCTCAGGAAATGCGAAAAGAGGGCTGATGCCAGACCAATTGCGCCTCCAAATATCTGAAATTACCGGATATTTAGTATCCCATTTTTTAGTAAATTTCTCTAGCTCATTAACCCCTTCTTCCTCGTTTGTTGCACTATATATCTTTTTTAAATCTGCCGTTACTTCTTTTAAATCCTTGTAGGATACATATTTTGTAGAATTCCTTATCATATGAACTATACATAACTGCACGACCGTATCAGGAAAAATACTATTTATTGCTTCCGTAAAGCCTTTTAGTCCATCTACACATGCTACATAAATTTTACATACTCCTCTGTTTTTTAACTCTGTTACAACCTGCATCCAGAATTTTGCTCCTTCGTTTTTTCCTATCCATATCCCCAATAACTCCTTTTTACCTTCCATATTCACTCCTATTGCTAAATACACCGCCTTATTTATTATGGTGTGATTATCTCTGGCTTTTACATATATACAATCTAGATATAATATTGGGTATATACTTTCTAATGCTCGCATTTGCCAAGCATTCACCTCCTCAATCACTCCATCTGTCACTGTTGATATTAAATCTTTTGATACGTCTGTCTCATATATTTCTTTTATATGCTCTTGTATTTCCCCTACTGTCATCCCCCTCCCATATAATGAGATAACTTGATCATCGAATCCTTTAAACCTCCTTATACCCTTAGGTATAAATTGAGGCTCGTATTCTCCTTCTCTGTCTCTAGGCACTTCTATTGCCAGCTTATTTCCCTCCTTGTCTATTATTGTTTTGTTATAACTTCCATTTCTTCTATTATTATTTTTCTTCTCATCTTTACTATGCTTTCCATACCCTAATTCATGTTCTAGCTCGCTCTGCAACACCCTTTCTACCAACTGTTTCTTTAATTTGCTGAATAATCCATCTTTGCTTAGTATCTCAGATGGATCTACTTGTGATAATAATTCATCTACTAATTTACTTGTTGCTAAATCTATGTTATTTTTTACTACTTTTTGTGCCATGTATGTTACCATTATAAGTTATTTTATTTTTATCTTTTTTTGTAACTTACACAAAATATATTACACCCTCGCTTCACTGTATACACGCCGATCAAGCTGTCTATTTTCCAAATTATAACCAAGTAAATTGGCAACAAAGCATAAGGTATACATAGCAAGTAATTCCCACCTATCTTTGCCACGCTATTTGCTTTTAAACTGAGCAAAGCCATAAATAATACTAGTGGCAATGAAAGGATTAGTATTTTTAATATACACTGACTATATGTAAGCTCTGACTCCTTAGTAGATAGCAACTTCAATCCTGCAAACAACTGCCCTAACGTCCTTTGATATCTAGATTTCCATGAGACTAAATAATAAACGACATATCCGCTAAAGATTACAGAAAACAAACTATATTGAACATACGTATAATCCCTAAGATTGCTTGGTGCAAATGAGGCTATCACCAATATTAATGGTATTATGAATAGTATAAATACCACTGTATCTATTAGATAAGCTAGCATGCGTAAAATATTGATATTGATTTTATTTTTATTCATTTTATTGATCCATATTATCTATTTTATTGCTTAATCCCTTTCTTTCATTAGGCATATTAGCTGCTCTTTTTGCAATTTCTGCAGCTGAATCAGCATTTGATTTTGCATCTATGGCAATATTTGGGATATTGATATTAGGCACGACAATCTCCTCATAGAATTCTGTAAAATCTACATTTGATAAATCAATCCTTTCTAAATCTTCTTTATTCAACCCCGTGCAACTTGGATTTTCTGCATACCCATTATTCCTACCAAGCTGCTTTTTTGCTTCTTGATTAATTATTTTAGCTATTATTGAATCGTAACAACAAAATGTTGTTCTTTCTATTACACATCCTAAAATAGGCACTTTTGTATAACAAAATGTCCCTATTTCAACACATTTCTTTTCCTTTCGTTTTTTAGCGAGATTCTTAGCCTCAGGAGAACAACCTGCACCAAGCGCTTTACCCCAG
>CAISOX010000010.1 GCA_903887235.1 uncultured Alphaproteobacteria bacterium
GAGATTAATACGCATAATACTGTAAAAACAGTAATTAGTCAATATATTATTTATATAATTCGCGGCTACAAATAAGCTTCAATTCCTTGTATACATCTTTTTATCATTATTAGCAAAAAGTCAATAGGGAAACTTCTGTTTTAAGTGTTTTAATATGTGACAAGAGAAGCAGAAAAAGTAGTGAGGGGATGTGTGTGAAAGTGACCAATTAGATACTGCCTCTCATGTCATGGGTGATAGTACGATCGATAGTAATTTATTGCAAGTGAAATAATGCAACTTTATGTTAATTTTCTATTAACAACTTTTAGTACACTTATTTTTTTAATTTATATATAAAACAATTTCCATTCAGTCAATTTTAAGCAACAATGGTACGCATTAAAAATTGATATACTTGAAAAATAAAAGCGCTTATATTGATTTTATTACCTATTATTATCATTTTAAAAGTGAAATTATCCTTAAATACTCTTTATAGTAGATTTTTATTAATAATTTTATTACCTATTATTATCATTCAGATAGTCACAATAGTGATTTTTTATGAAAGGCATTGGGAAAATGTTTCAGGTAATATGCAAAATTTTTTAATTAACGATATAAACACAATAGTAAATTTTTATATTAAATATAAAAATAGCAATAATGAAGTTATTGCTGATCTAAATTCCTTAGGATTCAAGACATCATTATTGATCAACAAACCCAAACTTTCAGAAGGTCTTAGTGATTCATACATATCAAGTATCGCAACAAAAATTAGTAATTCTATAAAACATAAAACTCAACTATTCTACATAGATGATATGTCAAATATTAGAGGATTAATATACCTAACAAATTCTCAGGTATTACAAGTAGACTTTTCAACAAAGAGAATTAAAAACCAAACAACTTATATATTTGTTATATGGATTTTAACTACCTCAATATTTTTTGGTTTGATCTCATTATTTTTTATGAAAAATCAGGTTAAATCAATTGTTAATCTTGATAAGGCAGCTATGGATTTTGGTCAGGGCAAAATATATCATTTTAAACCCTCTGGTGCTAAGGAGATTAGATCATTAGGATTATCCTTTTTAAGGATGCGTAAAAAAATTTTAAAACAAATAAAAAATAGAACTGAATTACTAGCCCATATAGCGCATGATTTAAGAACTCCCTTAACAAGAATTAAGTTACAATTATCTTTAATAAACGAAAATAACGATATTAAAAACATTAATGATAATATTAAAAAAATTGAAGATATGATTAATAGTTATTTAATTTTTGCAAAGGAAGAGGGAAATGAAGAAAATAGGCAATGCAACTTAACACATATAATTAACAATATAATCAATCTACTAAACGATGATAGAATAACTTTCGATAATAAAATAAAAGAAAATCACCAAGTCCTTTTTTTAAAAGTAGATGCCATGGATAGAGCCCTAACAAATGTAGTTGACAATGCTTTAAAATATTGTCTTTCTAAGGTTATGATATGTTTATTAAAAGTCAATGATCAAATTTTTATTCAGATTGAAGATGATGGCCCTGGCATTGATGAAAAAGATTATAAAAAAGCCTTAGAACCATTCAATCAATTAGGTATCAGTAAAAAGCAAGGATACGGTTTAGGGCTAGCTATAACAAAAAATATAATTAATGCTCATGGAGGAGATATTTTGCTTGATAAAAGTAAAATGGGTGGATTAAAAGTAACAATTAAATTACCAATCTAACAATGCAAAAACATAAAAAATTATTACTATGCATACTTGACGGATGGGGATATTCTCCTAAAAAAGATTTTAATGCAATATACTCTGCCAATACACCATGTATGGATTACTTATTAGCCAACTTCCCTGCATCTAAAATCAAAACTTGTGGTGAAAGTGTTGGGTTACCACCATTACAAATGGGAAATTCTGAAGTTGGTCATATGACCATTGGCGCAGGACGAGTAATACCTCAGGATTTGCTAAGAATAAATGGTATGATTAAGGATGATACTTTACTAAAAACTAACTCTACAGTAAAGAATCTGATTATGAAAACCTCCACTAAAACTTGTCATATATTAGGAATGATTTCAGACGGGGGTGTTCATTCACACATAGAGCACATAATTAATTTTGCAAAATTTTTAAATGATAACAACATAAAAGTCAAACTGCATGTTTTTACCGACGGTAGAGATACATCCCCTAAAAAAGCGCAGGAATACATACGTGAATTAATAAAAAACAATATTGAAATAGCATCTATAAGTGGTAGATATTACGCTATGGATAGAGACAATAGATGGGATAGAATTAAATTATCATACGACGCTATTACTTTTAATGGCAATTGTTGCTTTGAAGATCCAAATGATTATATTGAAAAAAATTATAATGAAGGTATTACCGATGAATTTATAATTCCTGCATATAATAAATATTGTGATAAAATTAAAGGTGATGATTCATTATTATTTTTAAATTTTAGAGCCGACAGAATCAGACAAATTACCGAGTCACTTGTATCAAAAAATTTCAACCATTTTGAAACAAAAAATTTAGATTTTTCATATATTGCTTCACTAGTTGAATATTCATCTGAATTTAAAAAAACTATAGATGCGATTATTTCTCCTATGCAAATTAAAAATGATTTAGGTGAATATTTATCAAACAACAATTTAAGGCAATTAAGGATAGCTGAAACAGAGAAATATGCACATGTTACATATTTTTTTAATTGTGGCAGAGAGAATAGATTAAACGGTGAAGAATGGTTATTAGTCCCCTCCCCTAAAGTTAAAACATACGATCTTAAACCAGAAATGTCTGCGTATGAAATCACTGATAAGCTAATTGCTTCGATAATGAGTAATAAGTTTGATTTTCTATGTGTTAATTATGCTAATGCAGACATGGTAGGTCACACCGGTAATATGGATGCAAGTATTATAGCATGTGCAACTATTGATAAGTGCATAGAAAAACTTTTAAAAGTATGTAAAAAATATAATATCGAGTTACTTATAACTGCAGACCATGGCAATGCTGAAGAAATGATGGAGAAAAATAGTGGGCAGGTTAAAACTTCTCACACATTAAATGATGTACCTCTAATATATTTTGGCAATAAAAAAATAGAGCTACAAAATGGAGAATTATCAGATATAGCGCCAACTATATTGGATTTATTAGAAATCCCCAAACCAGTTGAAATGTCGGGAAAATCATTAATAAAATTAGCATTATAATTAAATAAAATTACACGGTTGTAGAGAATAAATTCCGTAGTTAAAATAATTAACAGGACGTGGCGCCTAAGAGACGCCGAATGCAGCAAAAGTATTATAAATCATCATGCACAGGAGTAGTAGTAGTAGAGGCTTCATCTGTAGTACCACATGGGTTAGATGTAGTATAAGTTTCCCCAGAAGTTTGGCTAACAACAGACATCGTGCCTGTTCTCAATAATGTTATAATATTTTATAAAGAAAACCTATATATATTTGTAGTAGCTCCACTACACTTTTTTATTGCATTTGTATTAGTCATTTTTCCCACAGTCAAGTTAAAATTAGAATAGAGCTATGACATTGAATAAAAAAAGGCTACCTTCCTAGTTGGTGAGCTAGTTCTTCCATATAATGAATTATTCCTTATTTGCAGCTAATTATATTTCATAATTGGTTGGAAATTTAAATAATATCTCGCTTTTTTAATCTTAATTGTAAAAAAAATTTATAATTTTATTTGATATAAATGACAATCATAAAGCCCTTTATATTTATATTTTTTTGAATATGTCATCCCGCATTTTAACATCACTTTACTAGAACCAATATTGTTTATATTGCAGCATGCAATTAAGCGTTTTAACTTTATTTCATATAATCCATAATGAATAATTTTTTTGGCTAGTTCTGTTGCATACCCTTTGCCCCAAAAATTTTTATGCAACACGTATCCAATTTCTATATCTTTATTTACTTCGTTAAATTCCAAATGAAACAGACCAGCTATCCCTATAAATATATCATGTTTGTATACATCAAAAAATGAAAAATTATATTGATTAAAATGATTGATCGCTTTATGCAAATTTTTTTCAATTTCCTGCTTATCTCTTGGCTTTCCATCGCCTAGGTATTTTATTACATCTGGGTCAGATTGTAGAGCATACCAATTATTTAAACTATGAGTTGTAGTAGTTCTCATGGTTAACTCGTCAGTTTTTAAAAAAAAGTCTCGCATATATTCTCTTAAGATATCATTATGAGTCTATAAAGTATAATCCAAAAAGTAAATAAATATATTGTTTCTAAGGTATTAGACATTGATCTTTTTTCCTCTAAGTTTCATCACTTCTGTGATTATTTTTGCTACTGACTTATAATGCTCAAATGGAATTTCTTCATCCATTTCAACTGTTTTATATAAAGCTTGTGCTAGAGGTGGATCTTCATAAATTGGCACATCATTTTCTTCCGCAATTCTTCTAATTATCAGGGCTATATTATCAATCCCTTTTGCAACCACAATTGGGGCTGAGTCATCATTTTCAGGAGAGTATTTCAGCGCAACTGCATAATGTGTTGGGTTAGTTATAACAACATCTGCATTTGGAACTTTTGCCATCATCCTCTCTTTTAATCGTTTATTTCTAATGCTTCTTAATTTTGATTTAATTTGAGGATCACCTTCACTTTCCTTGTATTCCTTTTTCAACTCTTCCTTACTCATCATAAGATTTGAAATGTATTTATGTCTTTGATAAAGAAAATCCAGTGCTGCAATGAAAAACATAATCACGCATACCGTTATAAAAATATCTTTTAGAGATTGATTTAAAAAACTTAATATTCCAGCCATATCAAGCGTATGAATCATTGTAAATTTAAACATTTCAGATTTGATAGTTATGTATATAGCGATGCTAATAATGAATATTTTGACCAGTCCTTTAACTAATTCAACAACTGAATTTAACGAAAAAATCCTATTAAATCCTGAAAAAATAGAAATTCTGTTTAGCTGAAATTTAATAACCTCAGGAATAAACAAAACACCGTTTTGCAATAAATTCCCTAAAATTGCAGCAATCAAGCAAAATAATAATGGGACGAAAGCTATAGAAAATAATATAATCAATGTTTGTTTTACTAGATGAGTAATAGTATTTGGTTTTAAAATTATTTGATGAGGCTGATCAATAAAATAGGAAAGTTGACTAACAGCTTTTAGGCTAATTTTTGGAAATATGAATACTATCAATAATGCAATGAAGATAAATAGTATGAAACTGTTAAATTCCTTAGATAAAGGTATATTACCTTTCTTTTTGGCATCTTCCAATTTCTTGGCAGTTGGTTGTTCCGTTTTTTGTGATTTATCTTCTTGCTGTGCTTCAGACATTATCCAAATAAACTGTTAATATGGTACGTGTATTTCTCAATGAACCAAATCATCAAGGTTGATATTGTAATAGAAAGAAATAAAAATCCAATCAAAGACTGTAGAGGTATAATTAAAAAGAATATATGTAACTGTGGCATTAGCCTTGATAATATTCCTCCACCTATATTAATCAATAAACTGATAATTATAAATGAGGATGCCATTTTTATACTTAGCACCCATACTTCATTAACAATTTTGACTATTGTTTGCGTATAATCCGCACTATATTCCGCATAACTTAAGATTGGAAATGTTTTATAGCTAGATGCTATCCCACTAATAATAGCGTGATCAATTCCAACTGCAAAAATCAACACTATAACTAAGATTGTAAAAAAATTTCCAAGTAATGTACCCTGTTGCGAGGCTTGTGACGGATCAACAAGCGCTGCAGCTGAAAGCCCCATCGAATTGCTTATAATAAAACCAAACGTAGTTACTACTGAAACAAAAATTTTTAAAAATAACCCTATAAATATCCCAACTATAATTTCGCTAGATAAATTTAAAAATAACTCTATTGAACTTTTTGGGATAGGAAGTAAATTAGTAGTAAAAGTCACTGGCAAAAGAACTATGCTTAATACTAACGAAAATAACAATCTTATCCTAATATTAATTAAAGTTTCTCCAATACCTGGTGCAAACATCATTACACTTCCTACCCTACAGAATATTATTAAAAAAGTGTAGATGAAGCTTACTGAATATAGTGATAAATTCATATATAAATGATTAAATCTATAATATTGTCAAAAAGTAAGTTATATTATCGTAAAATTAAAGAATATATTGCATATGTTGTATTTGACAAGAAAAATAGACGAATCAATTATTATTAATAATGATATAACAATAAAAATCATTGAGATTAATAAAAATACTGTAAAACTTGGTATTGAATCACCTAAATCCTCAACAATCCTAAGAAAAGAAGTTCATGATGTAGTTGTCAAAGAAAATATGGATGCGCTATTGTCGTTTGATGAGGAAAATAATGAGGATGACCAAAGTGAATTGAGTAGTTGATTTTGTTAAATTTATCATGAAACTAATTTATTTCTTTATTCTTCAACTGTTTTTAGTTTTTCAGAGCAATGCAGAACAGATATTATATGACGATGAGGTTAATAATTATTTTCATAATTTGTCGACTCCAATTTTTAAAGTAGCAAATTTAGATGATAGAAATATCAAAATTCAAATAATATTATCCAACGTTATAAATGCTTTTGTGAGTGATGGAAGTAACGTATATTTATACACTGGTTTGATCTGTAATTCAGATGATTTAGATGGGTTGATTGGTGTAATAGCCCACGAAACTGCTCATATTAAACAAAGTCACATATTAAAATTTAAAGAAGAAATAAATTTAAGTAAGAAAAAAGCAATATTTTCAACAATCATGGGGCTTGCAATTGGTCTTGCTACAAATGAACCAGGAATTGCTACAATAGGCGTTCTAAGTGGAGTTGATAGAGCAAATTTAGAAATTCTAAAACATAGTAGACATAACGAATATGCTGCAGATAGGTTAGCTTTAAAATATTTGCATGATTTAGGTATAAAAAAAGAAGGGATGGTAAGTTTTTTTAAGAAACTGGAAAATAAGGAACGTATATTTAATTTCACAAACTCATATCGTTTAACTCATCCACTTAGCAGAGAAAGAATAAAATACATTGAATCAAGCACTCATGATAACATAATTAAAAATAATACTAGATACCCAAGTAAACAATTAAAAAGTAGATTTAACTTGATTAAGGCAAAACTGTTTGCTTTGACTCATTCTCCAAAAGAAATATTTGATGTTTATAACTGTAATAAGGATTATTGTTTATATGCTCAATCCTTCGCATATGGTAGTCAAAAAAATTATTTAAAATCAATTACTTTGATTGATGAATTGATAGAAAAAGAGCCTAATTATGAATATTTTTATTTAACTAAGGCGCAATATTTATTTGAATTCGGAAAAATTGAAGAGTCAACTAATTATTATGAAAGGTCAATAAAAATGAACCCAGGACTGTATGTTGCAAAATATGAGTTATCCAATAATCTCATTTTATTAAAAAAAGATATGATGCGTGCAATCTCGATGCTAAAGGAATTGGCATTTCACTTTAAGCATATACCTCAAATATGGAAAAAATTAGGTAATGCATATTATATTAATCAAAATTATTTTGAAGCAAATAAGTGTTATATAGAGGATGCAATATTAAGAAATGATAAGAATCTTGGAAAACTTTTTTTAGTAAGAGCAAAAAAATATCAAAAAACTACTGAACAAAAAAATGAATTAGCTTTTATTGAGAAAAAACTAAGTGAATTGCGCGAATAACGCAATATATAGTTGTCAAAAAAAGTAATCATTTTACTTATCAAAATATAAAAAGGCAAAAAATCTTACTAATAAATAAAAAATATTTTGTTTTGTAACCTAATTGTAACATTTGATCAGTATAATAGAGTTAGATAAGGAGAGATTATCTATTAGGAAGTTCTTGATTTGTGGTGTATTACCCCTCAAGTTAAGATTTTGGTTTTGTATAAGTTCAATAGAAAAAATTTTCTAAAAGTATAGATGCTGACACCATATCGTCCATTTTATTTCTTACCTTTCTTTTTAACTTTGCTTCCTTGAGTAATGTATTTGCGAGTGATGTAGTGAACCTTTCATCGCTTAAAATAATTGGTATATTCGCTTCACTCACAAGCATAGCAGCAAATTTTTTAATTTCGTCAGTCTGCGCTGTTTCATTACCGTCCAAATGTAATGGATATCCTACAATAACGGCATTAACACGATTTTCACTTAACAATTGAATTAATTTATCAAATTGGCTAGTTATATTATTAAAAATTGTTAAAGGTATTACGATATTAACCTCACTGTTATATATTGCTAGGCCTGATTTTTTCAAACCAAAATCAATTCCTAAAACTTTAAATTTATTTAGCTTATTTAATTCATTTAAAAATTCACCTTTACTTTCAAATATCATATACTAAGAAGATAATAATTGTAATTGAACGTAATGATACAATGGATATAAGCAAATCTGAAGTAAAAAGAATAACCGAACTATCAAGCATTGCTTGCAGTGATGATGAATTATCATCCTATATGAAAGACCTATCGAAAATAATAGAGTTATTTGATAAGCTAAAATACGTTAATACTGATAATATAGAGCCATTATATAATGTTATCGATGATAATTTAAGATTGAGAAAAGATGTATCTATAAAGAAAAATACTAAAAAGGATATATTAAAAAATGTGCCAAAAAGTAAATATGGATTTTATGTAGTTCCAAAAATGATTGAGTAATACCACATATGCAATATCATATTTTAGTTATTGACGATGATGACGAAATTAGACAACTTCTCGCAAAATACCTAAATAAAAATGGTTACATAGTTAGCCTCGCTTCAAACACTACTATTGCAGAGGAATTGTTTGAGCTCTTTCAATTTGATTTAGTGATTTTAGATGTATTAATGCCTAAAGAAACAGGTTTAGAGTTTTTAAAGCGCAAAACTTTAAAGCAACCAGTTATAATGTTAACTGCTTTAGGGGATGTAGATGACCGAATAAATGGCTTAGAAAGTGGAGCTGAAGACTATATTGCCAAACCTTTTGAACCAAAAGAATTATTAATAAGGATTGAAAAATTAATTTTAAGGTTTAAAAAAGATTCATTGACTGAGAAAAAAATAAAATTTGGAGATTTTCAATTTGATTTAGAAAGAAAAACTCTTCTACATAATAATGTTCCCATCCCTCTAACTACTAGCCAACGTGATTTATTAAATATTTTTACTAAAAACCTGGGAATAATAATATCTAGAGAAGAGATAGCAAAACAATTAAATGATATCAATATCAGGACTATAGATACACAAATTACCAGGCTTAGAAGCAAGATAGAAAAAGACCTTAAATCTCCTATATTTTTGCAAACCGTGAGAAATCATGGATATGTATTGTGGGGATAAATAACTTACTGGAATTAATTACAATCTTTCAAATATTTTTCTTATGTCTTTCATCTCGAGCTTTATGAATGTTGGTCTACCATGATTGCATTGCTCTGAAAATGAGGTTTGCTCAATTTGCCTTAAGAGCGCATTCATCTCTTCCAAATTTAGGGTTCTACCAGCTCTTATACTTGAATGACAAGCAATATTGCCCCAAATTTCATCAATTTTTTCATTAATTAACTCTATATCATCAAATAAATAACTATTTTCAGCGATACTTTTTACAAAACTACTTATATCTAGATTTTGAAATACCACAGGAATTTGCCTGACTAAAATTTGCGAAATTCCATTTCTTTCAATTACAAAACCAAATATTTTTAGATTGTCCTTTTTTTGCATTATCTCTTCAGTTAACACCTTTCCCAATTCTATAATTTCGGGTATAAGCAAAATCTGGCTTTCAACCTTACCATTTTTTAATTGTACCTTAATTTTTTCTAAGGTTAATCTCTCATGTGCAGCATGTTGATCCACAAGGATTAAGCTGCCACTTTTCTCTGCTACTATGTAGGTTTTATCTATTTGGCATTTTGCAAAGCCGAGTGGATATTCTTGATTTGCAATACTATAATTTTGAGCTCTACTTTTTTGTTCAATTTCATTTTCAACAAAGTTACTTAAATATTTTTCTTCAACTTTTTTATCTGATATCTCTTTATGATTATCTTCATAAAGAGAGGAGTTTGAATTTTCACTATTACCAATTATATCTTCATGATTATTTATTAAATTTTTAAGCCCCTGCTGCCTGGTTAGATTTTCATTGTTTATGAATAATTTATCCAAAACTTTATTATACTCCTGCCTATGCTTTGTATAAGGTATACCTTGAGGTTTGAAAAGCCTAATAGCATCATTAGCCAATTCTTTATTACTCATTAACTCAGCTTCTGAAATTGCAGCTCTTATAGCACTTATAATAACACCTTTGATTTTTTGCGAATCTCTAAACCTAACCTCAGCTTTAGTTGGATGCACATTAACATCAACTAATTTTGGATCAATATCCAAATATAAGACTATTTGCGGAAATCTATTATGTGGTATTAAATTTCTATACGCAGCCTTTACTGCAATCGATAAAACCTTATCTCTAACAAATCTTTTATTAATAAAAAAATGTTGATTCAAAGAAGTTGCAGAATTATAAGTTGGAATTGATGCATATCCATAAATTTTAATTTCCTCCTCTTCTAGGAAAAACTTTATGGAGTTATCAATAAATTTCTTACCTAAAATATCTTCTAGTCTTTGAGATGAATCAAGAATTGATACATCTTGAGCTTTAGTATCAACAATTACTTTTTCATTTGAGGTAAGCCTGAAACTGATATTTTCTTTTGATAATGCCAATTTATTCACCAATTCAATGGATGCACTTGTTTCACTCGCTTCTGATTTTAAGAATTTAAGCCTTGTTGGTGTAGAAAAAAACAAATCTTTTACTTGTATGGTTGTGCCAATATTTTTGGCAATTGGTTTTAAACTGGATTTCTCTCCACCAGTTACTTCAATTTCCCAAGCATCATCACATTCATGATATTTACTCATAATTCTTAGTTTACTAACAGCAGCAATTGATGGCAAAGCCTCACCTCTAAAGCCTAAGTATTGGATATTACTTATATCTTCTTCATTAAGTTTGGATGTAGCATGCCTCTCTAACGCCAATTCAATTTCATCCTTCTTGATTCCTTTGCCATTATCTGTAACAGCAATAAAATTCCTCCCTCCCCTACTAATCTCAATTTCTATTTCTGTTGCTCCTGCATCAATTGAATTTTCTACCAACTCTTTTACAACCGACAATGGTCTATCAACAACCTCTCCTGCTGCTATTTTATTAATTGTATTAGTGGTTAAGATACGTATTGGCATAAATTAAAACTCTGAGCTTGAAATGTGCTTCTAAAGAGAAATTTTACTTTCCTCTCCACGATATAGTCTAATGATATTATCTTTATGTTTATAAACAATCAACATTAAAATAAGTATAAGAAAGATAGAGTTACCATAATTTGTATCAGTTATAATAAGAGCGAGAGTTGCTAAAAACAAAGAAATTAAAGAAGCAACCGATGAAATTTTAAAGCATATAAAAATTATAATCCAAATTATAGCCATTGCCAAACCAACTAGTGGATTTAGAGCTAAAATCACTCCTAATACTGTTGCTACTCCCTTCCCTCCTCTAAATTTTAGCCAGACAGGAAAAATGTGTCCGAGTATACATACAAAACCATAAATGGCTATAAATTTTTGCTCAAAAACCATTGCCATAATAATTGCAACTAAGCCTTTTAGTAAATCAAATATCAATGTTAACGCTCCCAGCAATCTCCCACCTACTCTTAATGCATTAGTTGCCCCTATGTTTCCTGAACCAGATTTTCTTATATCTCCTTTATTCAGTATTTTACTTAAAATCAATCCAGATGGAATGCTACCAAGTAAATAAGATATTAATAATAAGAAAAAATGAGTTTGCACAATGATTAAAAGCCATAATGATTAAGCCACCTTATATCACCATCAAAGAAACTTCTTAGATCTGAAATGTTGTATTTTAACATTGCCAATCTTTCGATGCCCACACCAAATGCAAATCCTTGATACTTTGTTGAGTCGATATTAACATTTTCAAGCACCTTTTTATTGACCATACCACATCCAAGAATCTCTAACCAATCATTGCCTACACCTATTCTTATTTCCTCTTTTTTACTTCTATCGCATTTAATATCAACTTCAAATGAAGGCTCTGTAAAGGGGAAATAACTAGTTCTAAATCTCATGGGAATTTGCTCTGAGTTAAAAAATAGCTTTAAAAATATTTCTAAACATCCTCTCAAATCTATAACGTTTGATTTTTCATCTATAACTAAACATTCTAATTGATGAAACATCGGTGTATGAGTTGCATCGTGGTCAGACCTATACACCTTACCAATAGAAAATATTTTTAATGGAGGTTTATTTTTTAGCATATGTCTAATCTGAACAGTAGATGTATGAGTTCTTAATAAACTTAGCTTTTTTTCATTATCCAATTCACCAGCATTATTTGAGGAATTTTCAATATAAAAAGTGTCATGCATTTGTCTCGCTGGATGATTCTCAGGGATATTAAGTGCTGTAAAATTATTCCATTCATTTTCTATATCATTGCCATCAATATACTCAAATCCCATTGAATAAAATATGTCTTTAATCAAATTAATGGTATGTGAAATTGGATGTATTTTTCCTCTTCCAAAGCTCCTTCCAGGTAATGTAACATCTATCGATTCCTTTTTCAGCTTTTCATCAAGAATTGCTTCCTCAAGATTTTCCTTAATCTCTTGAATACTACTTTGAATCTCAATTTTTATTTGATTAACTCTGGCACCAAATTCTTTTTTATATTCAGGCGATATAGTAGCAATTTTTTTGGCTTCATTTGTTATCAAACCATTCTTCCCCAAAAACCTGACTCTAATTTCATCTAGGTGCTTTTCATCCTTGATTTCTTTAACCGAGCCTTTATATTCCTGATATATAGAGTCCAGAGTGCCTAACATACTTTTAGATGCCAAAAAAGGTTTTTAAAGAGTCACGTAGCTAGTTTTTTTGCATCTTCTTCTAGGGCTTTTTTAACTTTATCTAATATTGCAGTGAATGCTTCTGCGTTATGAATAGCAAGCTCTGAAAGCATCTTTCTGTTAAGTTCAATTCCGACAAGTTTAATTCCCTTTATAAATTGTGAATATACTAAATTTTGCTCTCTTACAGCAGCATTTATCCTTTGAATCCACAATGCTCTAAAGTCCCTTTTCTTATTTCTTCTATCTCTATAGGCATATTGCAAGCCTTTTTCAACTTTTTCTATTGCAACTCTAAAACAGTTTTTTGCTCTGCCTCTATAGCCCTTAGCTAATTTTATTATTTTTTTATGACGAGCCCTTGTTGTGACTCCGCGTTTTACTCTTGACATTCTTTATCTCCACTAAATTAATTAAGCATATGGCATAAATTGAGGTATTCTTCTTGCCTCCATTTTAGGCAGAATAGTTGTACCTCGCTGATTTCTGATTTGACGCTTACTGCGCTTCCTCATGTTATGCTGTTTATTAGCCTGTGTGGCAATGACCTTACCACTCGCAGTGAATTTAAAGCGCTTCTTAGCACTTGACTTTGTCTTCATTTTTGGCATTTTGTCTCCGATATAAATATTTTTTTTGCTTCAAAGGCATGCCGTATATAGCCCTTGATACTAATAATGTGTAGTATTACCCTAAAAATGAGAAAATATCAATAATTAATAACCAACTCTATTACAAATTTTAATATCGTATAGCTTGGGGTCAGATAGGTAGGACAAGGAAGTGATGAGCGAAGTGTAGTAAAGCCTACATAAGCGAAGAATGACGATGTCAATACTATCCTGAATTATGCTATATAGTTAAAAAACAAACAATTATAATAAATAGCTAATAACTTTTAGCATACTGGGATAATGGTAAGTGGTGTTACGATATTTTACTTTTCTTTATTATCTTTTAAAATCTTCTCATCTAGTTCATGCATCTTATTTTCAAGACCCACCTTTTCTATGATGCCTAATTTATCTCCTATTACTGCAATCCATTTGATAAAGTGATTA
>CAISOX010000011.1 GCA_903887235.1 uncultured Alphaproteobacteria bacterium
AATGAGATTAATACGCATAATACTGTAAAAACAGTAATTAGTCAATATATTATTTATATAATTCGCGGCTACAAATAAGCTTCAATTCCTTGTATACATCTTTTTATCATTATTAGCAAAAAGTCAATAGGGAAACTTCTGATCAAAACTAATACCACTTTTAATTCTAATTTTATTTCTGAAAATTTATGATTTTTTATTTGATTTTTAAGACGGTATCAAAGTTAATAACACGAATAAAATTCAGCAAAAATCAAAGAGTATAAAAAAATTTGAAATATTTTTTATTCCTAAACTATTTTTTGGTAAATCATTAGAAATTGTGATATGTTGATGCTAGATTCTTTATTTGAGATAAACAAAAAGAAATGAGTATTCAAAGCATACTAAATCAGCTTCCTCAATACGCTTACGACATTGATAAAAGCATAAGAGAGATATTTTTTCAAGACTTACAAACTTTAGAAAAATATCAAATTTTTGGTATAGTGCTTACTGCTGGATATGCATTAAAGCATGAATGCCTATTAAATTATATACGTCCTGAAGCTAAAAGGTACTTAGATAATAATGAAGCTAATGCCTGTAAAATTGCAGTAAGTACAATTTCTATGACTAGCATGTATCATAATTTTACTAAAGGCGTTGATGATGAGCTTATTAAAAGCATGCCTTCAAATTTATCTTTAAGTAATTTAACAAGTCATAATATTGATGAAAAAGATTTTTCTATGTACTGTCTAGTTGCTTCTATAGTATATGGATGCAACTACTGTATGAATGCTCATATTAAAAAATTAAGAAAGCATAATTGCTCATCTGAGACAATTCGTGATATTGGTAGAATAGTCTCTGTGATTAAAGCAGCAGGAGACGTACTAGAAATTGAAAGAATGCGAAGCTATGATTTTATAGTAAGAGAAGAAAGCTTTTAAATGTCAACATTGTGAAAAAAATTGCAATTATTGGGAGGGAGAATGTTGGTAAATCAACTTTATTCAACAAACTGTGCCAAAAAGAGCTATCTATTGTTAACAATCAGCCTGGAGTAACGCGGGATTATGTTAAGAATATAGGAAAGCTATATGATTTAAAATTTGAGTTAATAGATACAGCAGGGTGGTATTTAAAAAAGAAAAATGAAATAACGCCTAAAATCAAAACAAATACATCTCTCACTATTGAGGAAGCAGATTTTATTTTTTTTGTTGTTGATGCAAGAACGTTATTATCTGAAGAAGATATTATTTTAGCTAAATCTATAAGAAAGCTTCAAAAAAATACTCTTCTGCTAGCTAATAAATCTGAATCAAAGAAAGCACTAACAAAGGAAGATTTGATCAAATTGGGATTAGGAGAAGGAATTTTCATTTCAGCAGAACATAAATTGGGATTTGAGGATATATATCATGCAATGAAATCCAACATAGATAGCTCAATTGAGTTAGTTGAAGAAAGTGCTGATAATCTATCAATTGCTATAGTTGGTAGACCAAATGTTGGTAAATCAACTTTATTTAATTCAATATTAGGTTTTGAAAGAAGTTTGGTCTCTGATATTGCAGGAACGACAAGAGATTATTTACTTTATGAAATCAATGTTAATGGAGTTGCAATCAATTTAATTGACACAGCTGGTGTTAGGAGAAAAGCTAGAATTCAAGAAAAAATTGAAGAATTATCTATATCCAAAACTATAGAAGCAATTAAAGCATCTGATATTGTTTTGTTAATTATGGATTCAGAAAACGCATTTGAAAAACAGGATTTAGTGCTTGCTAACCTGGCTCTCAGACATAATAAATTACTAATTCCAGTCATTAATAAACAAGATTTAATAGAAGATATTGATAAGTTTAAAGAAGAGGTTCAGTATTTAATGACTAAGCGATTGCCACAAATTAAAGATATTTTCAGTATTTTTATCAGTGCTCAGAAAAGTTTTAACAAAAATTCTTTGTTTAAGAAGATAATTGATTTGTGGAACTTGTATAACATAAAAATTCCCACATCAAAACTTAACAGTTGGCTCAGCAATACTCTTGAAACGTATAGCATGCCAGTAATGAAGAATAACATAAAGCTTAAAATTAAATATGTGAAACAAAATTCATCATGTCCACCAACATTTGTTTTTTTTGTTAATATTTCAAATAAAGTTGAAATCAACAAAAATTTCGAGAAATTCCTGACTAACTCTTTAAGAACAAAATTCTCATTACAAGGAATACCTATTAAAATTCATTTTGTTTTTAGTAGAAATCCTTTTATTTCATAAAAAGTAAAAAAATGATTGACTATAAACCATAAATTGGACTTAGATAATTAATTACTGAATATAGATTTAATACATTATTATTTAATCAAAATTGATGACAGCAAAAATACTAATTGTTGATGATTTAAAATTTAACATCGATCTATTAGAAGAACATTTACAAAACGATTTATATGAAATTCATAGGGCCTATAATGGCCAAGAAGCTCTGTCAAAAACATTAAGCGTTCGACCTGATCTTATTTTGATGGATGTTATGATGCCAGTTATAGATGGACTTAGCGCTACGAAGACGATAAGACAAACTCCAGAAATAGCTCATATCCCAATTATAATGATAACTGCTTTAACTTCAGTAGATGATCGAATCAACAGCTTGTTCTGTGGAGCTGATGATTATATGAATAAACCAATAAATTATTTATTATTGAAGAAAAGAATAAAATCATTGTTACGATTAAAATATCTTACTGATGAAATAATTTTACGTGCAGGAATAGATGGAGCTATTCCAAATAATAACGTACTAGATATTGATATAGCTGGCTCAAAAATATTAATCATAGACGAGGATACAGAATTAACAAATTCTATATCTAGCAAACTTAAAAGAAAAAATTTAATCATAGACGTTTGCAAAGATTCAAAGAAGGCAATAGCAAGTTGCCTAGGTGATAACTATAGTTTGATTATACTTAACACCGAAATAACTGATGTTAATGCAATAGAGTTATGTGTTAAAATTAAAAACAATACCCAATTAAAAAGCATACCTATATTAGTATTAGTAGATGAGTATGATGAGGATACATTAATGAAAAGTTTAGAGATTGGTATTAATGATTATTTTCTTATACCGCATGAAATAAGTGAGTTAATAGCAAAAGTAATTCTACAAATAAAAAAATTTCATTACGTTGAAAATCTAAGAGTGAGCTATCTAAGAAATGCTACTATGGATGAATTAACACAAACTTATAACAGAAATTATCTAGAATCATATTTCAAAAATCTTATAGCTAACCTCCAAAAAGAAGAAAGAAGATCAATTGTATGTGTAATTGATATTGATGATTTTAAAAAATTAAATGATGTTTATGGTCATATGACTGGAGATAAAGTTTTAAAATCAGTAGCAAGTATTTTTCTAAAAAACATCCGAAGTTCTGATTTTATAGCCAGAATTGGAGGAGAAGAGTTTGTTGTAATTCTTCATGACGTAATAAGGGAAGAAGCAAGGTTGATTATAGATAAATTAAGAGAAAAAATTTCTAATACGCAGTTTTTAGATTACTCGGAAAGTAATAAAATTAAATGCACGATAAGTGGTGGAATTGATGAAATTCAAAAAAATGACAATTTGGCTAGTGCTGTCGATAGGGCAGATAAAAATTTGTACAAGGCTAAGAATTCAGGTAAAAATATGATCATTAGCTGATTTTATTATTGGCTAATATTGATTTTGGAAATTCTATAATTATATAGGATATAGATTATATAAATTAATTAAAAATTGCTGACAGAAATGGTAAAGTCAAAAAAACAAATTAAAAAATTTGATGCTGAAATTGGCAAAGTTTTGAATCTAATGATCAACTCTTTATATACAAATAAAGAGATTTTTTTGAGAGAATTAATTTCTAATGCCTCAGATGCGTGTGATAAATTGAGATATCAGATTATAGATAACCCTGAGCTTATTGAAAATGGTAATAATGAATTTAAAATAAGCATACAACTTGATAAAGATAATAAAATTATTATCATCTCCGACAATGGAATAGGGATGAACAAGGAAGATTTAATCAACAACTTGGGTACAATTGCAAGCTCTGGAACGCAAAAATTTATCGAACAATTTGGTGATAACAAAAATAATAATTTAAATTTAATTGGTCAATTTGGTGTTGGATTTTACTCTGCTTTTATGGTTTCTGAATCGATAACCGTACTTACATCAAAGGCAGGAGAAAAAGAGGTATATGAATGGCATTCTGACGGCAAAGGTGAATATTCTATTGAAAATTCTAGTCAAGAGCATAAAAGGGGAACCAAAATAACACTAAAAATCAAGGATTCAGAATTAGAATTTTTGGAGCAACATAGAATAAGGCACATTATCAGAACATATTCAGACCATGTAGCTTTTCCTATTGAATTAATTGATGAGGATAATAAAGGTGAAATAATAAATAAAGCTTCTGCAATTTGGACAAGGAATGTTTCTGAAGTTACGCAAAAGGAGTATGAAGAATTTTTTAACCATGTTTCGCATTTTCCTGGTAAGCCATGGTTAACTCTACATAATAAAGCTGAAGGGGTGGTAGAATACACTAATTTACTATTTATACCTGATACAAAACCATTTGATTTATTTCATCCAGATAGAAAAACAAGGGTAAAATTATACATAAAAAGGGTCTTCATCTCTGAAGAAGGGAATGATCTGATACCTCCATATTTAAGGTTTTTGAGAGGAGTGGTTGATTCAGAAGATTTGCCATTAAATATTAGTAGAGAAACCCTACAGCACAATAAAGTTTTACATAAAATTAAAAGTTCAATCGTAAAAAAAGTGTTAGGTAGTTTAAAAACAAAAGCTGAAACTGACCCAGAAGAATACATGAAATTTTGGAAAAATTTTAGTGAAGTACTGAAAGAAGGCTTGTGTGAGAGCACGTTAGAAGAAAAAAAGCAGCTATTGGAGATATGTAGATTTAACTCTACATCATCAAAAGATGAACTTATTAGTCTTGATCAATACCTCGAAAAAATGATTGAAGGACAAAATGAAATATACTTCTTAAACGGAGATAATATCGAGTCTTCAAGAAATCACCCTCAATTAGAAGGATTTAAAAAAAGAGGCATCGAAGTTTTACTTCTTAACGATCATGTTGATAATTTTTGGGTTAATGTAGTACATCAATATAAAGATAAGGATTTTAAATCTATCACAAATGAAAAAATAGATTTAAATAAATTAAAAAATTCAGAAGAAGAAAAGGACGGTGATGAAAAGCAATCACAAGAGAGCTCCAAGTTAATTGAGTTTGTTAAGGAAATATTAAAAGATAGAGTTAAAGATGTAGTTATCTCATCCAAACTTGTAAGTAGTCCAGCGTGCATTTCAACAATGGAAGGTGGTATGAATCCAAGAATGGAAAAATTTCTTATGGAGCAAAATCAGCTTAATGTAAAATCGGCAAGAATATTTGAAATTAATCCGAATCATACTATTTTTAAAAAAATCAATGATTCGTTATCAAATAGTAAAGATGATAATGAATTGAATAGGGATATGATTGAGGTTGTTTATGGTCAAGCATGTCTAATAGAAGGTGATTCAATAGACAATCCTAGCAATTTTGCACTTAAACTTAACTCGCTTCTTGAAAGAGTGATATAAAAAGAAAGAGTTGTGATTAAATCGTCTTAGAATTAGAAGAGCCACTGTTTTCTACTATTTTTTCGGCAAAAGTTCTGTTATTGAACCTTTTTTCACTTAGTATATTGTTAATAGTATTTTTACCTACTCCGTAATTACCATTCTGATTTAAGAAATCAATTATCTCCACTTTTTTATCCTTAATAATTTTACATAAACCTACTTTGATACTTTCCTTTTTATCTGACACCTCCTCCAAACTATAATTTTTACCTTTAGTATACGTATCTACAATTTTTAAAACCAAAGCATCACGCTCCTCTTTATAAGAAAATATTTCTGTAAAATCAATAACAAAATTTGGTATAAAATAGCTCCGTTTAGCTGGATTAATTTCATTTTTTATATATTCAATTATTTCTTTTTTTACGTTCGAATAGTTTTGAATTACTTTAATATAATCTGGATATTTATACAAATTAATCCCAAAAATATCTTGATCTGTTATGCTCTCAAATAAACCTATATTCTGTGTTGCAATAGCTAGTATCTCCCCTATCAACCACTCATTTTTGCTTTTTCTTGCATAATCAAATATTGACCCAACTTTATCTCTCATTTTTAACAACTCCTCACATATTCCTATTTTTTTAGTTGCATCAAATAATTTGCAAATTAATTCATTTTGCTCGTATCTAATAGCATTACATAAAATATCAAAAGATTGTTTTTCAAATTTGTGTTTTGTTGTAATTTCTGAATAAGTTTGAGCACCTGATTCTAGGGAATTATTTAAAACTATCATAACATCTGTCATTTTAGCGCCATATTTTTCGCAATTATGTTTGATACGATTTAAAATATATTGTCCTTTACTAGCATTTAAGCCCATTCTTATTGGATCAATAATCTGATATTTTCTATCAATAATAACTCTATCATTGTCTATAGCGTATTGAAGTAAATATTCTGGTATCTCTTCCTCTGGTATGGGAAAACTGCAATCTACATATAACTTACCGATAATCATATATTTTTGCTCTTCAGTTAGCTGAAATATGCTCTCATTATTTAAAAATAAAATGATAAAATTTTTTAAAATTTCCTTATAATTATCTTTATAACCAAATAATTCAATATTTTCTAAACCTAATTTTAGAGCTTGTGCGCAAAATATCTCATTTGAATTAGTGTATTGATTTAAAAAATGTAAATCATCCTTTTTTGATTCAATCCACTCATCTAGTTTATTACTAAAGTTTATAATATAATTGCTATTTAAAGTTTCTAATTTATCAAATTCAGGTAAATCAACTTCTAATTTTGTTAAAATTACTTCTGATAAATATTCATAATTTTCCAATATACTTTGAACTTTTTGATCCACATAATTTTTTATCCTTCTAATGTCAAAAACATTATCAATATTACCTATATATTTATCCTCTGTTTTAGTTTTGCGATTTATGTTCCATTCAGAAGATAATACGTTTAATATGGTTGACACGTCATGAACATGCCATGCCTCACCTCTAGGTTTAAATTTTTGTAAAACCACTTCATTATCTTGCGTTTTTGCTCCACTCAGTATTTCTATAGCAAGCCCTTCAAGCATTTCTTTTTTAAATCTAGAAACAATCCCACTAAAGGAACTTATGCCGTATATATCAAGTAATATATTTTGTAAATTAGTCAACGTCCCTTCTCCACACGCAAATACTCTATCCTTAAAAGGAGTTGGATCTAAATTATTTACTTTTACGCCAAAAAGTATGCTTTCAAATGATTCTTTAATATTTTGATTTGCGGATAATGGTGCTAATGAACGAAAATTATGCAATCCCATTTTTTCAGCTTCAACAATAAGCCTATGCATTTGAGATTCTGCTCCTATTCCATATATTGGCTCTGCAGAATCATAAAAAGCATTTTTGACGTATGCTTTTATTGAACCAATATCCAACTGAGGAGTTATCTCAGGAAATTTCGTTTTAAACATTTTTAAAGCATTTTTTGGCATCTCACCATCTGACAAATAAAATCAAGCACATAGATAATGCTACAGTTTAAACAGGAAATTTCAAAATGTTTTCACACCAATCAGTTATCTAACTTTAGAAGTAGTACTTTTATTTGATATATTATTAACAAAAGAATTAATTTTAGAGTGCTGTTCTGAGCTTAAAAATTGTTCCGCTCCAAAAATCAATTCCATCAACTTATTTAAATAATGCTTTATTGTTTCAATAGGCTTCAATTCTCCATTATGTAATAAAATCTCACGCTCAACCTTAACAGCCTCATTCTTAAGGACATTAATCAATTTTGTATCAGTTGCAAGAACAGAAAAAGTTTCAAAAAATAAATCTGAAATTGTCTTATCTTCTATATTATCTTCTATATTATTTTTTATTTTAGATATAAAACAATCAATTAAAAAAGACTTTAATGATTGATAATCTGTTTTGTTAATACCATTTCCCTCAGTAGGCTCCGGAAATATAAGTTTTGCTCCATTTTCCTCAGTATGATCAATAGCACTAACTGTTAATTTAAATTTTGGCAAAATAGTATTTTTCGTCATTTTATCTGCTTTAAGTGATGTAATATTGGATTCAACAGACATATATACTTGGTCAAGATTTTTACCATCTGGCAACCTTTCTGCAATTTGTTGATCTATTCCATATCCACAAGCTCTTTTTCTATTGTACATTACATTTTTCACTTCGCCATCAGCATCTTTTTCTATAGCTAAAGAGTTATAACAGCCATTTTTACCAAGAGTTTGACCAAAACTAAAACCCTTGGATTCAGAATAATCACTTCTTAAATACAAAGACAATGAAGCTTCAAAAAGCTGAAAATGCATAAATATAAAATCTTTTTGCTCTCCAGTTAAATATTCCAGTTCTTTTATCTGATCAATATTATTTATTACAGCGACCTCCAGGCCATTTTCATAAATAACTAATTTATCTCTCTTTAAATCTACTTGAGTATCACTTTCTAATTGCTCTATTTCTCCAGCTGAGACTCTATCCAAAAAAGTTTGCTTAAGATCACATATTGCTTTTGGTACAGCATCAAAAATTTTATGTTCTGTTCCGTCTAATTTATAACTCGCATCATAATCTTTTTCTAAAGTCTGAACATGAACCATCTTACACTCACCTAAATTTTATTGTTGATGCTATTACGAAAAATTATATGGGTCAACATCGACTTTTAGTTTAATTGATGCAGGTGTAACAAATTGATTAAACCAATTATGTATATAATCTTGAATATTAACTTGTTTAGAAGTTCTTAAAATAATTCTATAACGAAATTTATTTCTAATCTTATACATTGGAGCGGGTGATGGCCCCAATACTTCAACTTGCTTATCAATAGGAGCTTTTTGCGCTATATGATGCATAAAAGAGTGGAGCACATGTTCACTTAAACAACTTCCCTTAATCATAATAAGCCTAGAAAAAGGTGGCATGAACGTATCTTTTCTATTTTTTAGCTCATCATTAATAAAAGATTCATAGTCCCAATTTTCAATGTAATGTAACAAAGGATTGTCAGCAAAATATGTCTGAATTAATACTAAACCTTTATCGTGTTGTCTCCCAGCTCTTCCAGCCACCTGATATAAGAGTTGAAAAGTTCGTTCTAAAATTCTCAAATCACATCCAGCAAATGATATATCTGCGTCGATAACTCCAACTAAATGTAAATCAGGGAAATTAAGCCCCTTGGCTAGCATCTGTGTCCCTAAAATTATATCATACTTCTTACTTTCAATATCCTTGATTATTTGAGATGCTTTTTTAAAATCTGATACTGTATCACTTGTAAGGGTGATTACATTAGCGTTAGGAAATAAATGGTTAATTTCTTCTTCAATTTTTTCTATACCAGGGCCTAAAGTGACTAACTTTTCATCCGAATCACATTTATTGCACCTAATTATTTTTTCGTGCATATATCCACAATAATGGCATAGCATTTGATTTCTCTTTTTATGCTCCACCAAAAAAAATTGACAATTGGGGCAGGAAAATTTCTCTCCACAACTATTGCATATAGTAAGTGGAGAATAACCGCGCCTATTTAAAAAAATCATTGTTAGTTTTTTTCTTTTTAGGCTAAGAATTATCTCATTTTTTAGCGCAGTTGAAATCCATTCATTAAACTGTCTTTTTGTTTTTTTCAAATCCACTATTTGTACTTGAGGTAAAGATACTCCTGTGTAACGATTAGGTAATTTATGAATCCTATATTTATTTAAAATAGTATTATGATAGGACTCTGCAGAAGGTGTTGCAGTTGAAAGTAGAATGGGAATTTTTTCAATGTTTGCTTTTATAATAGCCATATCTCTGGCGTTATAGATTATACCCTCTTCTTGCTTAAAAGAATTATCATTTTCTTCATCAATGACAATAAGCTTTAGGTTTTTAAAGGGCAAAAACAAAGCACTTCTTGCACCTACTACTATATCAATATTACCATCTATCACCCCTCGCCATATAATAGCTTTTTTTTTCGGTGTTAATGAGGAGTTCCATTCTGCAATAGCACAATTTTTTAATCTATTTCTAAATCTTTTTATCAATTGAGTCGCAAGTAATATTTCAGGAAGCAATATGAGAGCCTGACCACCATCATCAATGATTTTTTGGGTATTTTCTAAATATACTTCTGTCTTACCAGAACCAGTTGCTCCCAAAATCAAATGCGCTGAAAAGTCTAAAAATCCAGCCTTATTAATCTCATTAACTACTTGATTTTGAATATCTGAAAGTTCTACCTTGCTAAAATTTTTTGCATCGTTTTGAAATTTTTTATAATCTTCATCTTTTATAATATGCTCAACATTATTCTTATTAAGTAACAACATTTTAATAATATTTCCGTAGTTAGTGACATTGTATTTTGCTACCCATTTTGCAAAATCTAATAATTTGGAATTAACTAAAGGTAAATCGTATACAGCAATAATTTCCTTTAACTCAAAGTCAAAATTTGTTTTATCAACATTTTCTATATTTGTTACAATGCCAATTTGCTCTCTTTTTCTAAAATTTACTTTAACTATAGAGCCAATTTTAGGTTTATGTTGTTCAGATATTTTATACGAAAATTCTTGATTAAATGGCAAAGCTAAAATCACATAAGCTACTTTAACTTTGGAATTCATTATTAATCACGAATAATATTAAATGGCGGAGGTTGACATCCATTAAAATAATCACCTCAAAACTGGGTGGAAAATATCAACTTCATCGACCATGATTCTAGCAGATTTCGATAACAATACTAGTAATTATTACCATTGGTGATGATAAGAAATAGCGTTATTATTGGATATTGATTTTTTCGAGAATAGTAGTTACGCTGTTACGCATAATCAAAGAGGTAACAAATGACAACAATAAGTTATGAAGAATTTGAGCGTGTTGATTTACGCTCTGGCACGATTATTAAAGTAGAGGAATTTCCAAGAGCCAAAAAACCTGCTTATAAAGTATGGGCAGATTTTGGTGCAGAGATTGGAATTTTGCAAACATCGGCGCAAGTTACGATACACTATACACACGAATCTTTGATGGGAAGGCAAATTGTGGGTTGTGTGAATCTAGATAAGAAAAACATAGCTGGCTTTGCCTCTCAGTTTTTGCTTGTGGGATTTTCTGATGAACGTAGTGCTATTTGTTTGATAACCGTTGATCCAAAGGTTCAAAACGGACAAAAGATGTGTTGATGGATTGTTGTATGCAGATTTTTAATCACGATAAAATTCCTCTCGATGTACCGCTTGTGCGGCGACTTATTGCTGAACAATTTCCAAAGTGGGCTGATCTTGAGATCAAACCAGTCGAATTCGGCGGTTGGGATAATAAAACTTTTCATTTAGGCGAGCATATGAGCGTTCGGTTGCCAAGCCATGCTAAATACTCATGGCAAGTTGAAAAGGAGCAGCATTGGCTGCCTAAATTAGCAGCGCACTTACCTTTGCCAATTACTGTGCCATTGGCGATGGGCCAACCTGGAGCTGGATATCCCTTGTATTGGTCAATTTGTAAATGGCTTGAGGGAAGTACCGCATCCATTGAACGCATCAAAGATTTAAGCCAATTTGCCACAGCGTTGGCGGAATTTTTAAATGCCCTACAACAATGTGATGCGACAGGTGGACCATTAGCAGGAGAGCATAATCTTTATCGTGGTGGCTCTCTTGCAATCTATGATGTCGAAACTCGAGAAGCCATAGAAAACTTGGAGGATAAAAGTTATGCTAAAGCGATCACAGAAGTATGGGATTTGGCACTTGCTTCCGCCTGGGAACTACCACCAGTTTGGATTCATGGTGATATTGCTGTAGGCAATCTCTTGGTGAATAATGGGCAGTTAAACGCTGTGATTGACTTTGGGCAACTTGGCATCGGTGATCCAGCGTGCGATTTAGCAATCGCTTGGACCTTATTAACTGGTAAAAGCAGAGAAGCGTTTCGTGCCGCACTAAAGCTTGATAGTGCTACTTGGGCTCGCGGTCGTGGCTGGGCCTTATGGAAAGCCTTATGCAGGGCATTTCCCGGTGAAAAAAGCAGCAACTGGCGTATTGTGGATGAAGTTTTGGCGGGGGATCACAGGCGTAATGTTTAAAAAGTTATCAAAGTTAGAGTGTGTACCCTTATGTCATATTGATCACAGTGCGTCTTGTTCTTTCTATTTTTATATACCAAATCAATGCAATACTCATATAAGCGAACAACAGCATAGCAACTGGCTTAATAGTTCCATCAAACATTAACTCAGAAGCAATAACAAGTAGAAAAGCAAGAAGCTGCCTAATGGCCGCACTCATTGAAGATGCACTGCCTTTCATATCAGGAAACAGCTCTAATGCTTTCATCGCGAAAATACCAACGATTAAAGCACCACCTGCGGCAAAAACAGCCATTGATAAACAAATCCAAAGAGGAGAAGTATGAGCATAAAGAGCCGTCAAAAATAAACTCGTACCTAAAATTTAAATAATTTGAATAAAGTGAAGAAAATTATTTTTTAGCGCTTCCTAGTATTAGTGCTCTCGGTTTATAGTGATATTATCTCAAATAATATTTATTAAGAAGGTATATGATACATAATGAAGATTTTCCTTGTGCATTCAAAATACTGGAATTAAGGGCAAAAGTATTTGACCTTAATTTAAAGCAAATAGAGCAAGGTTACTATGGACAAACAAAAGAATTAGGAACTTTGGATCACGAGCTTTACATGCTTTATAAGAGCATAACTAAATATGATGTTATATCTAAAATAAAAAAAAGTAAGACACTTTTAATAGGAGAGGGAAATTTAAGCTTTACTATTAGCTTGGTAAAGAAATTACGGTTATTACCTAACTTTATCACTTCTACATATGAAGATTATTCAGAATTGTCTGAGTATGCTCAATTTAATGCTAAGTTATTGAAACAAGCTGGAATAAAAGTTTTGCATGGATTAGATGCAACAGAATTGCACAAACATTTTTACTCCAATACTTTTGATACAGTGATTTTTCAATTCCCGCACTCCGGTAGTAGAGAAGGCATTAATGGCATCAATGCAAATTATGTTTTAGTGAAAAAATTTATAATATCTGCTTCGTATATTTTAAAAAAAGATGGAGTGGTTTTAATAACTGTTGTTGATTCTGATTTTTATAACAATACGTTTCGTTTTGATGAGTTAGCTGAAGAATTAGGAATAAGCCAGCCGACAAAATACAAGTTTAATCCCAAAGATTATCCAGAATATGAACATACAATGACTCATCAAGAAGAAAGTGGGATTGAGGATTATTCTAAATTTGCAACTTATGAGTTTCGAATATGAATCAGCAATGTTTGTTTAATGAAGAGATTAATATTCCTGGGTTGACATATATCTCAAACTATATTTCTTCAGCGTACGAAGAGAAATTGCTAAAACTGATTGATACTCAGGAGTGGAATTTAGATCTAAAACGCAGAACGCAGCATTATGGTTACAAATATGATTATACAGCCAGATCTATAGGTTCATCGAATTATCTTGGGAAAATGCCTTATTGGATAGATGAATTATGCTATAAGCTATATTCAGAATCGATATTTATAGACAAACCAGATCAAGTTATTATAAACGAATATATGCCTGGTCAGGGTATTGCCTCTCACATAGATTGCGTTCCATGTTTTGCGGGCACTATTTGTTCATTAAGTCTGGAATTTGGGTGCATTATGGATCTGAGTTGGGGCGATATTAAGAGGTGTATAAATCTGGAGCCAAGAAGCTTATTAATTCTTAAAGGCGATGCGAGATATAAGTGGAAACATGGAATTGCTGCAAGGAAAAATGATAATGGAGTAAAACGTCAAACAGAAGTTTCCCTATTGACTTTTTGCTAATAATGATAAAAAGATGTATACAAGGAATTGAAGCTTATTTGTAGCCGCGAATTATATAAATAATATATTGACTAATTACTGTTTTTACAGTATTATGCGTATTAATCTC
>CAISOX010000012.1 GCA_903887235.1 uncultured Alphaproteobacteria bacterium
CATTGCTACTCCTATCATTTGTTAACTTTCCAGCTTAATTATATTACCAGAAAGTATACGTTATTTATTTTATTGAACCTCTTCTTTGGTGGTACAATTTTCATTAGCACAGGTGGTACACTATTCATTAGCACTGACACTAAAACCATGGAAGCAAGCAAAGTACCTGGTTTATTTTTCATTGGCGAAGTGGTAGATGTTACCGGCTGGTTAGGAGGTTATAATTTTCAATGGGCCTGGTCTTCAGGCTATGTCGCCGGGCTTTATGCTTAATTTAACGGCACACAATAGATCCTTTACGCAACTAATAAAATTTACAACATACTTTGTTGGTTACTAAAATAATTTTAGCTCCATCCTCCATCACGTCTTTAACAAACAGGCTCTTATCAGCAAATATGTATTTACCTTTAACAAGTTCTTAAAAATCGCTAACCCCATTGGTAATTTAAAATTATGTTTGTCTTGTTTCATACAATCCTTTGTCTATAAATCATTTTTTCTCCCCCCTACCCAAGTTAGTTAATACAATTGCGTCTGAAAATATGATAAAATATCAACGGTAGACCTATTACAGTCGTTATCAAACCCAATAATTCTAATTTCATTTAATAATTTTAGTGTTTTTTCTTCCCCTAAAATTTTAAAAATATCAAATTCATCAATAACATGAAGAATATTGTTTATTATTTAGCTCCCTGAATGATTAGACATATTTGTCCATCATATTAAAGTTTTATTTAAAGAACTTACTTTACTATCTCCAGATATGACATCACAATCATTTGCATTATTAGTTAAACAATCCACTTTATGACTTCCGTCACAAATAGGTGGTAACTGCGTTTTCTTACAGGTACAAAATGATATGAATTTATCAGCCAAAGCTGTATATGTAACTGGCTTCTGACCATGACTATCATTCTTATGTGCCCCATCACAAAATGGTTGCTTCTGGCTCAGACCACAGCCGCACCAATAATATGTTTTGCCTTTGTTAACAGCAACTTTGATGGATGGGCTTTTATGGCTATTCATTTTTATCTTTTACTTTTTTTTAAGTGCGATCTGTTTTTTTATCTCTTCTTGTGTTTTTGCAAGTGATTCAACATCTTCTTTTGTAACAATACCAGCTTCATTACCTTCTAAATCATACCTTGCTGTGTTTTCAATATGCAGTTTCATATACTCCTTTTGTTCAGCATATAATCTCAGAAACTTTCTGATTACTGTTTTGCTGAATTTTAATTCTTCATCATTAAAAATATCTCTATGTATTCCTTTTTTAAATATAAAAACCTTTCCTCTTATAAAAAACTTTGGATATCTTTGAGATAATACATCAAATACCTTGTTGTAATTCTCCGGAGATAATAGATGCCATTTATTTCTTCCCATTTTTTATTCTTTCTTAATATTTTAATTAAATAACTCTGAAGGTGACTTATTTTTACCTAATCTTTTTGCTTTTGCCTAATATCTCATTTAGCTTCTTTATTGCTTCATCCTTGATACTATTTGCTAATTTCATACTCAAATTATTTATTATTCACTACAGCTTTGAAATCAGAGCCCACTGAGAAACTTATTCTCCTTTGTGCAGGGACTTTAGCTATTGTGCCTTTTGGTGTTTTCACTTCCTTTGCTTCTGTTTGCTTTGC
>CAISOX010000013.1 GCA_903887235.1 uncultured Alphaproteobacteria bacterium
AATTCTTGAAATATCACACCACAAAAAGAAGAAGGAACGAATTAGAGTTCTCGTATGTTTTTTTATGAAATTCTTGAAATATCACAACAGAAAAATAAAATAATGTTCATGTGGTTCTCGTAAAGATTTTTATCAAATTCTAAAAATATCACAGCAGAAAATAAATTAGGACATTCATATATTCAAATGTATCATTTTATTTTATTTATTTTCTCATCAGGATTTTATTGAAATTCTCAAAACTTCACACCAGAGAAACGAGAGTTCGCCAATCAAGGAGACTGAGGATTGCGGCGAGACTTCTTAGCAGAACCTTCTCCATTATCCGGAGACTTGGAACGAGACTTGGAACGAGACTTGGAACGAGCCTGAGCTTTCTCCTTGTTCTTCAACTTCTTCAACATCTTCGTCAAAGTGAGACCAGCAAACCCAGGAGTGAAATTACCCACCACAGTTGGAGCGAAAGACGCAGGGACTTCGATGGTGGTTGAAAAGTAATGCTTCTCAATCTTCGAATACTTCTTCTTCATAGCATCAAACCTCTTCTTGAGTTTTGGCTCTTGCTCCTTCGTATAAACAAAGACACCATCCTTGGGAGCAATATACTCATCACAATCAGGGTCTTTAGCGATGACACCAGTGATGATTAGTTCCACAGAGTTGCCAATGGAAACGACTGAACCTAACACAAAATAATAGGTCAGAATATCATCACAAAGAATAAAAGAAATCAACTTGTAAATATTTACCAGAGCCACTCAAAAACGACTTTGCAGATGAAGACCTCGAAGACCTCGAAATTTGACGCCCTCCGTCCTCAAGATTAATACCACCCATACCACCCACAAGACTGGGCTGTGAAGTTTCCACAGGCTGAATTTCATCTTCCTCAGGCTTTTTGGCAGGACGCCCACGCTTAGCAGACATTTCCAAAAATCACAAAAAGTTTCGCTCGTGCTGTCTATACAAAGCGGATTTTCAACGACTAGTTTAATTTTTTTTACTTATACTGCTTTCTATTACAGCACTTCAAAAAGTTAGTTTTTTCATTTAAGACCATCGAGGGTTCGAACTGGAGACCTCTTGCACCTCAGGCAGACGCCTTGACCATTGAGCCATGGAGTTCATAGCAGTCGTCGAATGTTATGGTATATATTAACCCACATGCACCGACTGACTGGAATAACCTTAACTACCAGCCCAACCAGCCCACTGACCCCACTGACCCCACTGACCCAACTGACCCAACTGACCTGACTAACTTGAAATTTTATTTATTTCTTACTTGAACTTCGTAGAACTTTTGAACCATATATCACTCCATCATATGTTTTTGATTTAATTTCCTTTTCATCTATTATTCTTAATATATTGAATTCTCTGTGAGCATCAAAAAAATACACCTCCCATTTTTTAGCAATCTCTATTGTTCCTACCAATTCAATATACAATGAATACATTATATCCATAATATGGTTATAGTCAAAATACCATTCATTCTGTCCTGCTCCTTTACCATTCTCACTTAATTGTCTATGTAATCTCTGTTCGCTTAATAAGGTATAACCAGACCTTTTACCAAAAACCCCAGCTGGTATTTGTATCAAACAGAAAATTTTAAATGGAATTCCACCGTATGCAGAACGATAATCACTCATTCTGGTATACATACTATTTCTGGCATATCCAACCTTAAATAATCGTTTTCCTAATTTTTTTGATAGTGCTTCTTGCTCTATACAATATATACCTGACTTGTTTTTCCATTTATCTCCTTCACCCCCAAAAAATACATTACTATACATCTTATTTATCTATCAATAATTTTTTTAATTATCCAAGATTGATGAAAATATTGATATATTACATTTAAGGCTTCTTGAAAATCAGTTTCAGCATTACAGGTATATAAATTGATACTGCACGCCTTTTTTTCTGGGTATGTATGAATAGTCAAATGACTTTCACTCAATAAATATAACATTGTTACGCCTATGGGAGTAAATTGATATTCACATTTAGCGACAACATTCAATTTACATATATCTATAATTTTTTTCATTAATGGACTGACACCATCAATAGTTTCTAATAATGAAACATTTTCAATATCCTCAACATCTGCTATAAGTTCTCTACCTAAAACCATATTAATATATATATGGATTTTATATTTCTTTATAGTTGATTAGATATATGGAAATAGGCATTGAAGAGATACAAACAGATATTCTAAGTATGGAAGAAGATGTGAAAAAAATAAATTGTAGTGCTATATGTGATTTAATCAGTCATACGATTAAATGCATAACTGATTTTATATATTATTTTTGCAGTCCTAAACCTCAATAGCGTGGATACATTTCAGCGTTTAAATTATTTTTTCCACCACTTGAACCATTTGTATGTCCTAAACGCTTAACACCTGAATTAGTATGTCCTAATCTCTTAATTGGTGCGCTTGTAGTTTGCCCCATTCTTTTTGAAACTGTTGTTGATGCTTTATGACTGCCATAAACTCTTGATTGTAATGTCATTAGTTCCTTATATTTATCTACAATCATAATAACATTTTATTTTTTTGGTGCAAAAAATGAAACTAAATTTAAAACTGTAAAATATATTTCATTCAATAGCTTTAATGCTTCAAGCATAGCTTCTTTAAAATAATTATTATCTTTATCAAACTTGCTTATTTGTAGTTGTAATAGATAATCTGGAGCATCTAATATAGGTTCATTGAATTCATTGACTAATTTAAAATTTAATGTCATAAAACTTGTATTTAAGACATTATATGAATATAGAGTGCTGCAATCTTCATTTTTATAATTAATCATTTTAAATGGTTCGACATCTTGCTTATTTATCCAATATAAAATATCACTTACAGCAATAAAATTATTTTTATCTTGAATATTATCCATAGCACAATTTTCAAATACAAATGTGGGACATCTTAATATAACTTGCTGATAATTAACCATATTGACATACCCTGAAATAGTCCCTAATGATGATATTGAGGTTGTGGAATTCAATCCTAAAAGTTTTTTACAATTTTGAGGTATTATGCTTAAAGTTACTACACCTATATTTGTATATGTATATGTATTAGTGGCAATATTATACGAAACCTTTATTTTTCCTGATAATAGTTCATTTAATTTATCCATAAACGAATAAACGCTATAATTTCCATATGGGATAGTTATGGTTGTATTGGTGCTTCCATTTTGTAATAATATGAATGAATTATTTCCAGTATATTGATTTACGTTATACATTGAATTTAATAGACTAAATGAAACGACATTAACATTAACACCTTCATTAGGATTTACATTGATTTCATCATTATCAAAGTATATATTAAAATCATATGCTTTATCTACTGAACTTCTATTAGCAGAATTGATATATATATTGAATACTTTATTTCCAGTGTATGACATCTTATAATTAATATATAAATTTAAAAAGGTTTTAGTTTTGAAGCGGCTTCAGCAAATGGGTCGCCTATTTGGGTCAATACTGGGTCGAATTCTTCAATTTCTAACGCTATCACAAAATTAATGCTGGCTGATTGTCCTGAACCTTTATTAACAATATCATCATCAACGCTTATTTGTATTTGTTTTATTGTTTGTGGTGTTAGTATGATACAAAAACTATTACCACCTAATGAACCATAAGAACAAACATTAGTATTTTGAGCCATCGATAAAATAGGATTTCCGTAATCGCTAAAATAACTATCACGACTATCATATTGAAGCCCTAAAAGTCTATAAGTATATGGCGAAGTGTTTGAAAATCCAGTAGCGACTATATTAATGGCTGATATTTTCGCTAAATCATTAACAACAACATCAGGAACATTCCAAGTATAAGTATAAGTTCTTACAAATGATGATGAGAATGTAGCAGGAACACCAGGATTAACAGTTGGCGTTGCTGATGCTCCTGTGCCACCATTAACGGAAGTAAATGTAAATGTAGGGGCTGATGTATAACCTGAACCACCATTTAGAATTGTTATTCCTGTTACTGCTGCAGGGACAATAGAACAAGTTATAACCGCCCCAGTTCCTAATGTTGATGTAACTGTTATTGTTGGTGCTGTTATATAACCACCACCGGCATTTGTGAGTGATATAGCTGTTATAGTTCCATTAGCTCCAATTGTTGAAACTGCAGCAATAGCACCACCACCACCACCACCACCACTAAATACGAGTTTATCACCTACAACATAATTAGTACCTGCAGTTGTTATAGTAAAAGTTGATGAAATAGGGACATTTCCAATTGTTACGGTTGCTGAAAATCCAGAACCACCGCCTCCGGTTGCTGCTATTGTAGGTGCTTGAATATACCCAGAACCACCAACCAACGTTGTATATCCTGTTATAATTCCAGGGTCTCCACCTCCAACAGTTTTAATAGTTGGTAAAACACTATAACCAGTGCCATTATTAACCATAGTAATAGATGCCACACCACCACTTGAATAAGTAGCAGTAGCAGAGGCACCAATTCCCATATCTCCAGCGGCAGGAACAACAACAATTGACGGTGTTCCTGTATAACCTGAACCAGTAGTTGTTTTGGTTATGGTTATAGAATTGGATTTCACGCAATTATAACTGCTATTTAAATATAGAATAGTTGAATTATTCGGTTTATAGTATCGGCTCATTCTAACTTATAAAAATAAAATTATTCTTTAGCAACTTCCATTGGTTCAGTATAAAATATGGTATCTTTGGTATATTGATTTCGAATACTGGCGATTTCTTCTTGTGATGGTGGTTCAGTATCGCCAATTCTATTTTTTCTCATATATGCGAAGATACCTTTTCTAATTAACCATTCATCATTGGCTAATCTGGGAAATACTATTTTTGACTGCTCAAAAAATATATCAAATTGTAATTTATCATCTTCATCAAAGTCATCAGGGTATAACTCTTCTTTATTGTATTTCTGGGAATTCATTTATAATATATGCTAATATTTTATTTTATAATTAATTGTGTATCTAATCCACGCATAAATCGTTTATCTTTATGCGAACAATCAATAATGAGACTTCCATATTGTTCCTGTGTTGCTACATCATATAATTCTTCAAATTGCTCTATTGTTAATACGTTGCTTACTTCTTCATATAAATCTTCTAATACTACTTTTTTACTTGCAAATTTACCAATAAAAAAGACATTACAATTCAACCGAATGTTTTTAGGGATGCTTTTAACCGATTGAGCGAGTATAGCGAATGATATACCGTTATGACGATTTTTAATTAGATTATTGGTTAATGATGATAATTTTTTATTTGTAAAAGCACCAGTCGCCATAAGATCGTCAAGAACAATAATATTAACCGGACTAATTAAATATTTTGGTTGTGGTATTTCGTCAGGGTCTTCAAAATTATGAACTTTAAGAATATCGTATATTTCAGGGTTTTTATCAAAGAATACTGATAACTTACTTTCTTTAATTTTAACTGCTTTTTTGTATGCTTGAATGTATTTATGATATAATTCGGTTTCTTCTTTATTTTTTTTAATATCATCAACTATACCCTGTAATAATGCATCGCTGAATTTATCGTGTATATCTTCTTCATCCAACGATGTCAAACCTTTAAAGATTGGATTAGCGTCAAGTGTAGGCGATATAACTATTGTTCGCAATGGGTGAATAATTCCATCATTATCAATTAAATCATTTTGTTCGTAGTGTGATATCAACTTGCATATATTAAAGGTTTTACCGCTTCCTCTCGATGCTACCGACAATAAATTAAAATAGAATTGGGGACAGTTACCGCATCTGCATTGAGGATAATTTAATTTAGAGTTCGTAGGGTTAAATTTAAAATTTAGTGGTATTTCTTCAATCATTCTTAATATTAGATTAATAATTAAATAAGTCGCCCATTAGTCTTTGTCGTGTTTGTTGGTATAATTTATGTCGTAGCATTTCTATATTTGCCCTTGAATATAATTCACCATCACTTGGTGATTTAACCTTTTTTTTAAATTCTTTTGGTGGTGGTGTTGGTTTTGCTACTTTAACTTTTCTGGGTGGTGGCTCATATTCTTCCTCTTCTTCGCTTTCTTCTTCTGGTTCTGGTTCTGGTTCTGGTTTTGGTTTTGGTTTTGGTTTTGGTTGCTCTTGCGGTTGCTCTTGTTGTTGTGGTGGTGGTGGTTGTTTCTTCTTTTTGATTTCAATGATTGTCTCAACTGCTTCATTTAGTTTTTTTTCTTTTTCAATTTTATCTTTATTCTTTAGTTCTTTTGCTTGTTCCTTTTCTTGTTCTCGTTGAAATTTGAATAATTCTTTATTTTTACGTCTGGTCTCTAAACCCTTTTCACGTCCTTTTTTAAGGTTTTCTAATTGCTGTGGTGATATTTGTCGTTTTGGTTTTGCTTCGTCAGCCATTGTTTCCTATATATTATTATAGAAATAAAAAAATTATCTAAATTTGTAAAATATTATATAAATACGTAAAATTATACAATAATAACAGGGAGCAACCGCAACCGCAACCGAAATTTATAAATTTGCTTCTCGTGTGGGAGCACCGCCACTAATTATACAATATTAGCAGGGAGCAACCGCAACTGAAACCGAAACTTATAAATTTGCTGCTCGTGTGGGAAGCACCGCCACTAATTATACAATTATCCCATATGCTCTATACGGCTTTTGGGTTCGGTTCAATCCATTTTTATTATTTGGTAAATCTTTATTCGGTATTAATAACCCTGATACATCCACATATTTATTTCGAACAGCATTTAAAATAGTTGGGTCAATTCTTGCGTCATAACCATAATAAGGTCTGCTGTGCTTATCTTGGGGAATATATAGACTATCTCCAGATTTACCATTTATTTGTGCTGTTCTCGTGGTTAAAACCTCATTTATATTCTCATATCCTTTAAATCTAAAATCCAAACCAACACGACCAGCTTTATGTTCTAATGCATCATAAACGGCTCTTTTGTGGGTAGCATATAGCAAATTATTAAAATTATTTAATCCTGCTATACTCGACATATTCTAATTATTATACAAAGATTTTAAAATTAAACCACGCTTATTACGTGTCCATCACGAACGGTTAATACCTTTGTAGAACGACAGAAGATAACAGGTTGGATGCTTTCAGTATTTGCTGTTGCTCCTTGTCCTGCAAAAGTTGCAGAATAATTTATATTAACAGTTGAACCATTACCAGACAAACCAGAACGCCACATCTGGCCATCTCCACTAAGGTTTTCTAATGAAAGAATATGACAGAAATAATATTTGAGGAAATGCCAAAGTGATATACAAGAAGAATGAACCCCAGAAGTTCCAAAATCAATATTATTATTACCTAATGCTATTAAATTTTGGTTCCATATTTCACTCGGTGGTAATGGATATGGGTCGATATTAGTTGAATTAATAGACCATTGAGAAGTTGTTAAATCAATTCCAGAACGCATAAAATAATATGATTGATTAAAACCATCGCCAATTCCAGCGGCTGTTTCATCATCTGCGACTTGGTCGTATAAGAATTTATTATAAGTTATTAAACTTGCTTGTGCTGCTGAATTATGGAGAACTAACGGCTTAATAGTTTGGTAATCACCCTTTTGAAAAGTAGCGATACATTGGTCTAATGAATTTGTATTAATGTTAAAATTCACATTAACACCTGCGGATTTAGTAACAGCAGTTCCTCGTGAAGTCCAGTAATCATAGTAACCGATTAATAACCCATCGGTTAATAATTTTTGCGCTTTTAAGTCATAATATTCACTGCTTTCAAAATTGATTTTTGAACAAGTCATACGAAGATTATTGAAAGAACAGCCACCAGCGACATAAGTAGATGCTTGAGAGTTAGTAGAACCCCAGCAAACATTTGGAGAAGCCCAGCGAATTTCAATATAAATATCACCAGTATCATTTAAATCTATAACAGGAGTTGAAAGCGAACCAATAAAACCAATAAAATTATTGATTACTATTGGGCGATTAGTTACAACATTTGCTACATTTGTTCCATCTTGAGCATTTATAGCACCAATAGGAGTATTAGCGGCGGCGGTATCCTTTTGATAATAGAAAACAGATGGGTCAGCATTTTCTAAAAATCGTTTAGAAGTTTGAGAAAAATCAGCACCTTCTAAATCGTAAAGGGTATTATAAAGTAAATTATAATCGTTAATATTACACAATTGGACGCCATTACAAGTTATTGTAATTTGTTGAATTAATGAGGCAGTATTTCGAGGTAGATGAAGGGTATAACCTGTATTTGCTGTTGTATCTTTAAATAGAGTTACATCAGCGAATATTGAAAGGGTTCGAAAATCAATCATAGCACTTGCAGGAAGTTTAAAACGACTTACTTCACCAAAACCAGCAGTTGTTCGATCTGGCATAACTTTGACAGTTTGCTTAGTGAAATTTGAAAGTTGTTTTAAGGTGTAAGCAAGATTTTTAGGGAAACCAGTCGCAATGTCTTTTTCACTCATTCTATGTGTTCTAATTGTTAATGTGAGATTTTATTTTTTTGCGTCATATTCTGCTATTTTTTCTCCCATATATCTATTTCTTGCTTCTATTAATGCGGGTTTTAATGGTATTTTCCCTCTTGGTAATAATAAATTTCGTTTTTTCATTTCAGTCATTAATCTTGAAGTTTCTTTTGATATAATTGGAAAAAATCTATTTTTATTTTTATTTTTTTTAGATTTTGGTTTTTTCTCCTGCGTAATTTCTTCTTCATCGTCATCTTCGTCTTCTTCTTCGTAATCTTCTTTGTTATCTAATTCAATTTTCGATATAATATCATTTAATACTTGACCTACAATATCTTCACCTTCATTTCTTGATATATCGCTTATATAATCATTATATGGTTCAGGATCTTTTGTATATGTTGCCCCAGATGTATTCACTTCACTATAATTTGTTTTTTTGTTGTCTGCAGTAATTCCAAATTCTTTTCGGATTTTAGCGACTAAATCATCTTCTTCATCAATTGTAATCTTACTAAATAACTTCGGTTCTGTCTTGGTTTTGTATCTGCGATAATTTTGCTTATCACTATATAAAATCTGTGATTGTCGAATTTTAGGTTCATTGGGGTTAAAATTCTTAATAGTAATGTTATGTGGTTTCTTTTTTAAATTACCAGCATTAATTATACCAATATTATTATATGGGTTGGTGTTTGTTTCAGCATTAGTAGTGTTTTTTTGTTCCATTCTTATTATTAATTATATATAATAATTATAAAAATAAATTAATTATTTTTTACTCTCCAAAGATGTGTTAGTCCATAATCATTGTTATAATAAAGTGGATTTTTAATCTCCTTGTCTGGATGTGCTTCTTTATAAGTTTTACTTGCGTATTTGTCTGTAAATCTTTGGTCTATTAAACTTTTTAAATCTTTATATGTAAGTTCTTTTTCTCCTAATGTGGGTTTTTTCTTTCTTTTGAATTCATTCATTCTTATTTGATAATACTCTTCATTTCCTTTATCAATTTTTTCTTCATTAAGTCTTTTACGTTCATCTTCTTTATTTTTTTGATGTTTTGTCCACGCTTTTCCGGCTGCTCCTACTTCTAATCTGTCAGTAACCATTTTATATTCTTCTTGCTCTTCTTTGACCCTTAAATTATGATGATACAAATTCCAAACGTCTTCTTTTTCTTTTTCAGTTTTGAGCCCTCTAAAAAGTCTTGTTTTTAATTCTTCGTCTGTTTCTAATATTGCATTTATTTCATCATCCAATTCTTTGCTTTTATTTAATTCTGCGGCTCTTGCTTCTGGTGTCTTTAATGCTGGTGATGCTACTGCACTGGTTATTTCTGTTGATATACTGAAACCTCTTTTTGCGCCGGGTGAAACAGGTGGGGTATCAGGTAAAAATTTAAATGTTCCAGGCTTATAGTCATCATCATCATCTAAAAAATAAGATGACAATTCTTTCTCGAATTCATCTAAGTCAAATTCGGTATTTGTGTCATTTTCACTACCTTTGGCTATTTGAGTAATATGTTCAGGTGGTTCTGGGTCTTTAACATAATTCGCCCCTGATGTTTCAACATTGCTAAAATTTCGTTTATTTTGTTTTTCAATTCCAAATGCTTTTTTAATTGTGCTAATTATATCATCTTCTTCATCTATCATAATTCGACTATATAACTTCGGTTCAGTCTTGGTTTTATATCTGCGATAATTTTGTTTTTCTGTATATTTCATATTTGGGTATACCTTGGGTTCATTAGGGTTATAATTCTTGATTGTGATATTATGTGGTTTCTTCTTCTTTTCAGTATTGATAACATTAATCATTTTTTGTGGGTCTGTGTTTGTAAAAGCATTAGCGGTTGTTATATCTGCCATTCTTGTTCCTATATTATTATTACTATAATAAAAAAATTAGCCACAATGATAACTGCAAGAAATGAATGCAATTCTTATCCCATCCTCAATTTCCTGACATTCATATAAAGGACTATCCAATTCAAAATCACAATTCATTGTAGCTTTCGCAACGGTATAATTACATAAAAATTCTGTTTGTTGGTTTTCACCATATCCTAAATAATTAGATGATTGTATATAATCACCATTCTCAATATTACCATTTGCATTACATACCCAAATACCACCCTCACCAACTGAATTAATAATCATTCTTTCAGGTCGTGAATTTTTACGACTTGCCATTCCTAAAACACCAAATACTCTTTTATCTTTTCTTGTTCTTGATAATTCTATTATTGGCAATGCATCCTCAATTGTTATACCAGCTTTATCATATTTTATTTCCCATTCATCATTAGTTTTCAAATCAGTGGCTATTTTACCAGTTGAAATAACAATACGACCCATATAATCATTTTTAAATTTTTGAGGATCATTATTATCATATAATGCGTCTTTTGTAAAACACCGATGAAAGCCTGTGAAAGTTCCATACATAATACACAAAGTTGTATTATAATATGTCCCTTGAGATGTGTTGAGTTGGACACCTACATAATCAGACCCTGAATTCGGAACTGATAACATAGCACAACTTAGTGTTGAAGAACTATAAAATGTTCCATATACATTTAAATTACCAGATATTGATTTATTTCCAGATGTTAATCCATCGGCAAAAGAACTTGTTATTCCAGTCCAGCCACCCCATGTAGTCCCTTCTTTATAACGGACTGATAAATAAGGAAATGTTGTATTTCGTGGAATAGCACATTGACACACATATTGAGAATAAGCATAATTAGCACCTAACCCCATAGACCACGTATACCACTGATTATTTGTAGATGGAGTTCCAGGACCATTTGTTCCTCCCATAACAAATTTAAAACCAAAATTAGCTATATTATTAAAATCTGTTATGTCTCCGTGATTTCCGCCAGTATTATTAAAAAGATAATAATATAAATTATAACCGCTTAATAAAAAATTAGTGGTGTTTAAACTATCAATAGTAACAACACCATTATAATTTAAGATTACAGCATTAACTGATGATGCTATATTATTAACTTCAAATTTATAACCAACTTGACCTGAATTTTGAACATATGAATATAATTTTAAATTATAAGTTGTTCCATCATCACTATTAATACTTAATCCTCCAGTGTTTCCATCATTATAACTCATTTTAATTGTAAAACGGCAGGGTGGTGATGTAGTATTAATTCCAACATATCCAGTTGTTGCTACTATCATATTTGGTGTAGTCCCTGAATTTCTTCCATTTGTATTAAGAATTATAGCACTTGAAGCACTTTCTATAAATAAGTTATTAGCATAATTACCAGTTAATGC
>CAISOX010000014.1 GCA_903887235.1 uncultured Alphaproteobacteria bacterium
TTTTATAATCATATTCTGTTTTGATTGGTTTTATTTTTATCATAGTTTTCTCCTAAATATTAATAGCGTCTATTTTATTGTATTCAGTATGAGTGCCTATAAATCTTATATAAATTATTCTAAAATCGTATTTAACACTAACTATTAATCTGTACTTATTACCTTTAATATTAAAAACTACTCTGTTATTAGGAAGTACATCGGCAGAACGAAATATTTCTTTTATATCATTAGGGTGCTTCCATGTACTAGCTTTTACAATTTCAAACCAAGCTTTCAAGGGTTGTTCTGCATCTATATATTTTACCTAAAATAATTTTAGAGTACTACGCGCAATAATTCTCAATACTGTAATAATATATCTATTAACACTTTATTATACCACATTACCATAATGGGAACAATGATTTTTTATTATCTCATAATTAATTATAAATTGGATTCTTGTTATCTTTAGTTTTACCTGCAAGCATATGTATGTTTTTAGAAAAAGTATCAATTAAGCTACCTGTATTATGTCCGTCTATTGCACTCAATAAATTAGCAATTAATTGTGCCAGGGCAATCAGTAAAATATCTTCATTGCGCAATGCATAGGGCAGTGCGTCAAGATTTATTTTTATATTGCCGTGAAATTTACTTACCAAGAAGTTAATTGCAGAAGGCGCATCGTTTGGCTCAATACCAGATGATGATTTCTTTATTGATGGATCGTTTTTATTTAACTTATCAAGTATTTCTAATCCTTTAGAGTCCTTTTTTATTGCTGTATTTAATAGCTCTATTAATTGTACACCCAATCCTTTTTGTAAACCGTCTAATTTATCTCGTAATTGCATTGTTATTCCTGTGATAAAGCTCAGCATCAGCACCATTGTTTCACGGGGATCTTTATCAATACTTTCTTTCTCTATAAATATATGTAAATCTTGTAAGGTTCTTGCCATTATTTCTGATATCACCTGCACATTTTGCAAACTTGGAATCACCATAATACTTGTAATTCAATATGTATTTTAGTCAGATTATAGAAAAAAACTAAAAAAATCAAATGAATGGTTTAGCATTTAGAGATTAATTTCTTTAAATTTCTATCCCATAGTGATGAGATATGAGTTGTGAGAGCTGATATAATTTTAACATCAATCTGTAGTAAACAATTTGCCAAGTTAATAACTTCTTGTCTAAAAATATGAGGAGATAACAGTAGTAGACCTTAAAGGTGCATATGTAACTGGCTTTCTTCCTTACTTATCATCCTTGTGTGAATTATCATAAAAAGGTTGCTTCTTGCTTAGTTCACATCCGCACCAATAATATATCTTGCCTTTATTACCACCTACTCTTATTGCTGAACTCATCATAATTTTAACCCAAGCTTTGGTTTTGTACTATTAGGAGATTTTATATTTCCCGAATTATCTTGGTTAGCCACGGCTTTTTTAACTATATTATGCCGGTCTTTAATTGAGTTAGTATTGCTCTCCTTACTATTGTGGGTACCTTTGTTTTCTAATGCGCCCTTATTATTCTTTAACTTCTGCTGCTTTCCTCTTTTAGCTGCGATAACTTTTTTTATTTCCTCTTGCTGCCTTCTTAATGATTCTACATCTTCCTTTGTAACAGCACCTACTTCTTTGCCTTCCAAATCATATCTTGGTGTATTCTCTATATGAAGCTCTCTGTACTTCCTCTTCTTACTATATAATTGCAAAAACTTTCTTATCATTGTTTTACTCAATCTAAGTCCACTATCATCAAAAATATCTCTATGTATCCCCTTTTTCATTATTAACACCCTGTCCTTTATAAATAATTTAGGATATTTATCAGACAGCTCCTCAAATACTTTTTTATATTCTTCATCAGTTAATAAAAAGTAAGCTCTACCTTTTTTATGAGATACCATAGTATTATTTTTATCATCTAACTCAGATTTGAATTCAGTATTTTTATCTAAGCTCATTTCTAGATCTTTATTCATCCTTTACTTTCCTAAATAATTTAATCCCATTCTTATCCTTCACTAAATTTTTGCCTAGCTTTTTGTACCACTTTTCATCTTCTTCAATTTTTTTCTTTAAATTTTCCCTCTGCTCATCAGTTAATTCTATTTCTCATAATCTAGGGTGTTTTTTAGGCACAAACTTTGGTTTCTCCTCAGAGGACTCTTCAGTAAAGTTTATGTCATGCTTCTCAGATTCATTCTTTTTATTATCTATTACCATAACCACATAAATCATATATTTTTTCTTTATAATTTTTAATAGATGTCATGGTGCGAAATATTTGCTTGGCAACTCTATCTGTTTTTGATAATTCCTCCACTATGTATTTTACTTTATTGTAATGTTTATCAGCCTGCTCAATCATTTCTTCCACATAGCTTATAGTTTTTTTCTTTTTACAATCTGCAATATTCCCTTCTTTTTTAAGTTCAGACCTTAACCCGTTGTAACGTTTTTGCAGTGATTCTTTCGACTCTTCTATATGTGACAGCCTTATCCCAAGTTCCATACTTCAACAATCAAAGTGCTTGATTATTTTCTGCTCGCAGCTTTTGCTTTTAAATCAGCTCCTGGTGAAAATCTCACTATTCTTTTTTCAGAAACATCTACAATATCTCCTTTTGGCGTTTTTACCTTTCTTGCTTTACTAATTGTGGTTTTAAATGTTCCAAATCCTACAAACGCAAGACTATCTTCTTTAGCAATTGCATCTCCAATTGTTTCGAATACTATTTTTAAACTCTTATCCGCATTGACTGCAGATGTATCCATTTTTTGTGCAAGTAGCTTAATAAATTCTGTTTTGTTCATTTTGGTCTCCTTTTAATTAGTTTTATATTATTTTAATAATTTTATTTTTAAATATCACTTCATACCAATGGTCGCCTCATAAGTTTCAAGCTCTTCTTCTTGTCTTATTCTATCTTCATCATCCATTTTCCTTTAATATTTGCTTTTGTATTTTTATATCTTAGCCTTTGATTTTAGCCTCTGATAATGTATCAGTTACATTCTGAGCAACATTAGCTCTTTCTTCTTCCTTCTAAATTTTCTAATTTTGTTATGATTTGTAGTAACTCTTCTTTATTTGTCATTTTTAAATCTTTTAAATTTATTAAAATGGTATCTCGTTAGAATTAATATCCTCTTCTTGAGAATTATCTTCTAATTCCTTTTTTTGGTCATATCTCAAGGAATCGTTTTTTTCCTTATTGAATCCAGGGAAACCTCCTGTATCATTTTTATTATCCAGCAATACCAATGTGCTGCTATATGAAGTTAACACTACCTCTGTTGTATATTTTTTTATACCAGTTTCATCCTGATACTCTCTTGTTTGTAATTTCCCCTCTATATAAAGTTTACTTCCCTTATGTACATATTCCTTTATTACTCTAATAAGCCCAGGCGCAAAAACCACAACCTTATGCCAATCAGTCTTTTCCTTTTGTTCACCAGTGTTCTTATCTTTCCATCTCTCACTTGTTGCAAGTGAGAAAGTAGCGAGCTCTTCTCCACTTACTTGAGTTACTCTGATTTCTGGTTGATTTCCTACATTGCCAACTATTATGACTTTGTTAACACTTCCTGCCATAATTATTAACTTATTTTACTTATGTTTATTGCTGAAGTTTTGCCTTGCTTTTCTTCTATATCAAATTCTATCTTTTGATTCTCGTCTAAAGTATTAAGTCTTGCTGCTTCTAATGCTGACCTATGTATAAATATATCTTTCTTAGAATTATTTGGTGTAACAAAGCCGTACCCTTTCTCTGAATTGTACCACTTTACTGTGCCTGTTTGTTTCATTATTTTAGTTCTCCTTAATAAATTGATTAATTTTGTTAAAATCATATGTCCTTTCCATAAAAATATTACTCATCCCTTCTAACTCCTAATAGCTGCAATAAAAATACAAATATATTTATAAAATCCATATATAGCGCAAGTGACGCATATATAGCAAGTTTGTGTGTGATCAAAGCATTACTTTGTGTTTTATAATATAATGCTTTAATTTTTTGTGAGTCATATGCTGTAAATAATGTAAATACTACAACACCTATTATTGAAATTACAAATTGCAGAACCCCACTTTGCATAAATATATTCACAACACTAGCTATAAATAAACCTATCACTCCCATCATTAAAAATGAGCCCATACTTGTTAAATCTCTTTTAGTAGTATGCCCGTATACACTCATAGCTCCAAATGTACTTGCTGTTATAAAAAATACCCTAGCAATACTTTCTCCTGTGAACAATATGAATATTGTTGATAATGATAAACCCATAAGAGTTGCAAATATCATCAAACAAGTTTGCACTCCGGTTACTGACATAGACATTAATCTACTACTCATATAAAAAGCCATACCTAGTGGTACAAGTGCTATAACCCACTTAAGTGGTGTGCCATATATTAGATTTAAAAATTGTGAAGATGATGCAGCTCCCATTGATATTATTGCAGTTAGAGCAAGTGCAAATGACATATATTGATATACTCTAAGTAAGTATTCTCTTAGACCCCAATCATAATGTGTTCTTTGACTAGTTCTTTTATATACTGATTTTATATTATCAAAATTCATAAGTACCTAATATTCAATTTTACTCAAACCCTCGTTAAGATTATTAGTGATATATATCTTCATTCTACCATATTACAGTTAATTCCACTAGCATTTTCAAAATCTAATTCTTACTTTTTAAGTAATCAGTTTTTTTAATGCATATTTATGAGCTTTTCTTATTTTTTTGATTTCTTCAATTTCATTTATGGCAGCATCATAAGAATTACAAGATTGAATAATCAAGTTACCTAATTTATTCTCCTTCCCACCATAACATTTAATAATGCTCCATTCATGAAAAATATCCTGCTGGAGAATTGCAATATAATAACGGACCTTTGACTCAAAATAATATCTTTTCCACTTCTCAGGCTCAATATTCGGTAGAGGCCTAGTCATTTATTAATTTAAATATTTTAATAAATTCAAATAGCACCTTATACCATAATAAATAGTTTATAATAACTAAAAAGCTATCTTTTTGCCGTTTATTAACAACGAGTTTAATAAGTAAGTGACACCACAATGAGGATTCTTTTTTATAATAAAAGTAATTGTTTAATAAAAGTAAGTAAAACTAAGGCTTCGCCTCGCGCATTACAAGTGTGCTTCGCTATGCTCACAATTTATAAAATATTTTAATTTTTTTCTTCTTGCGAGCAAGCTCGCAATTCATATCAAAAGACAAAAAAATGAATATATTTCACAAATTGCACTTTCCATTTGCTACCCATGCTTCGCCCAGCAGGTCCGGAAGTATGACGAAGTCATACTTCTAGATTAACTAGGAGTAACAAAATGACCAATCGTTTGATTTTAACAATTTTAAAGAGGTAATTATGCAAAAA
>CAISOX010000015.1 GCA_903887235.1 uncultured Alphaproteobacteria bacterium
AAAAATTAAATGGCCTAAATTTATCGCAAAGGGGATTATTGTGTAGCCACGAAAAATATTTAACTTTTTATCATTGAAAACGCCGTTATTAGTGCGCTATCAGAAAAAGTTTATTCTTTCAAGAGGGAAACATCCGTTATAAAGCTGGTCAATATGTCGCAGAAAAGGCAAGCGCTGCTAAGCAAAGCTTTGCGGAAAGGATTGCTGCTAGATCTGGCGCTGCTAAAGAAGGTGGTGCATCACGTGCTTAATTTAGCTACCTAAATTAGTACTTTAAGTGATTTTAGCTCATACTTAGGTATGCCTAAAATCACTTTTCTGTATTACAAAAAAGAATCCTGTGGTAGTTATAGGAAAAATTTCATTTAGTATAAATTTGAAGGCTAGCGAACTGATAATACTTAAGAAGTTATTACTGGAAATTAAAGAGCAAAAATTTGGTCTTTTTTCAGAAAAGGTAATAGATATTGAAATATATAAAAATTTAGCCTTTAAAGAAAAATTTGTACTTGATGCCCTTAATGAGCTCAAAAATTAATAAATTATATCTCTATAAAATTGTTCCTTAAATACCCTTTCCTGTAAGTTATTATCCTTATCAAATAGCAATTGTTTTTCTATACTAAAATCAAGGAAAATTTCCACAGATATTATATTTCTGATTTCTTGTGAATCAGCAACTGCACTCACCGGTCTTTTGTTAAATTCTATAATTTCAAACTTAATAGTACTTTTGTCTGAAATCAAAGCTCCATCCCATCTTCTTGGTCTAAATGGGCTAATTGGTGTTAATGCCAAGATATTAGCATTTAGTGGGATAATAGGACCATGCGCTGCAAAATTATACGCAGTGCTTCCTGCAGGAGTAGCAATTATAACTCCATCTGCATGTAAAGCATCCATTCTTACTATGCCATCTATGATGATCTTTATTTTAGCTATTTGGTTCGTTTCCCTAAGCAGCGAAACCTCATTAAAAGCGTGCGCCTCTACAATCCTATCATCCTCTGTAGTCACAACCATTTTAAGTGGATAGAGTTTGATGTTTTGAGCACGCATTATTCTATCCATTAAATTGGCTGGATTATAATTATTTAATAAGAATCCTATTGAGCCTCTATTCATTCCATATATTGGAATATCAAAATTTTTTGTGGCATGGAGTGTTCTTAACATTTCTCCATCTCCACCAAGGGTTATAATGACATCAAAATTCTCAATTTGATGAAGATTAACTTCGCTTAAATTGTAATTTTTACTTAATTCCTCAAATGCTTTACATGATTTTTCAGATTTTTTATCGTATAAACATCCTATATGAAGGCTTTGTATCATGAATAAAATTAGCTATACTGTAAGACTAATGTATACATTATACAAAATCATAAATATATAAAAATGGATGATGAAAAATATATTTTAACTACTGAGGAACTAATTGCATGGAAAAATGAAATTCATGATGTAAAAAAACTTGAGCAAGAGGAAAGAGAGATTGTCATCAAATTAAATGGTAGCTTACCTAAAATAGAGGATAAAAAATTTAATTCTTATAATCTACCAATAGCTAAAAATACGAATCTACCACCAATTAATATTTTAAAATTTGGCGATCCAAGTGGAATAAATAATAGTATGCAAAAGAAGATAGTTAAGGGAGAATATAAGATAGATGCAAAGCTAGATTTGCACGGATATTCAAGAAATGAAGCATATAATATATTAATGGATTTTTTAAATAACTCATATCAAAGAAAATTTAGAATGCTTCTAATTATTACTGGTAAAGGTCTTAATTCACCCGATCCATTCTCTACTATCAAGGAAAGTTTTTTTGGATGGATTCAAACATGGAAAATGCAGGATAATTTTTTATATGTCAATTATGCACATAATAAACACGGGGGAGATGGAGCTTTTTATATATTATTAAAAAAACAATCATCATGAGTATATTGATAACAAGACCCTATAACATTGGGATAAACTCTCAGAATAAAATTAGCAAATTAGGCAAAAAATCGCTTTTAATTCCTCTTATTAAAATAAAATATCTCGATATAGAAATTTCAGATAGTAATTATGATTATATTGTTGTAACAAGCCAAAACGCAATAGCAACATTCAGAAACAATTTATGGATGAAGGATAAGTACATTTTAGTAGTAGGAGGTAAAACAAAAGACTTACTACTACAAAAAAATTGCAAAAAAATATTACTATGTGAAGAAAATGTTAGTGATTTAATTAATAATATGTATACAAAAATTTCCAGTGTTTCAAATATATTGTACATCTGTGGAGATCACTTATCTTATGATTTAGAAGGTAGTCTTAAAAGCAACTCCTATAACATAACTTCCAAGGTAGTATATACTTCTGATGCTATCACTGAATTATCAAAAAATGAGATTGCCCAAATAAATGAAGTTGTTGAAGTAGTGATGTTTTATTCACCTAGAACAGCTAAGATATTTGCTAATTTAGCTTTAAAGTATAATTTGTATACAAGAAATAAGATTGCCATTTGTATAAGTAATAAATGCGCAAACAATATAGTGAATTTACAATGGATGGGAGTTAAAATTGCTAGCTCTCCAAATGAAATAAAAATGTTAGAATTAATATAAATGCTTGATATAACTCCAACTAAAGGCAATATAATTTGTGTATATGGTCCAACAGCCTCGTCTAAGACAAGATTTGCGATTTCATTGGCAAAAAAAATCGGAGGAGTTGTGGTTAATGCTGATTCAATGCAAGTATATAGCGAAGTTCCTATTTTAACATCGCAGCCAAATTATGAAGAGCAAAGTGTTATTTCTCACAAACTTTATGGTATTATAAATCTGATTAGTGATTTTTCGGTATATCAATGGCTAAATCTTGTTATTAAGGAAATTGATGCTATACGAAAACAAAACTTACATCCAATACTGGTTGGAGGTACTGGTATGTATTTATCGAGCTTGATTAATGGTATTGCAAAAATACCGGAAATCAGCAAAGTTACAAAACAGAAAATAGAAGATTTAACAAGTGGCAAAACCAATATAGAGCTATACGATATGCTAGCAAAATATGATATTGGTTTGGCGAAAAAATTAAATACAAACGACAGAATTAGAATATTAAGAGGCCTAGAAGTAATAATAGAAACAGGTAAATCTATCTTAAAATGGCAAGAACATAATGATAAATTTTATAATAGGGAGGATTTCATAAATATTTATATCCGCCCAGATCGTACTACTTTATATGAAAATATAAACAATAGATTTTTAAGAATGATTGAGGTTGGGGTTGAGCAAGAGGTAAGTAATATTACCAAAAAATATAATATAGATAAACTACCAAAAATCATAGGGTTATCTACTTTGTATCAATATATATCAAGAGAAATAAAATTTGAAGAAATGATAACAATTGTTCAAAAAGACACTAGAAATTATGCAAAAAGGCAATTTACATGGTTTAATAACAAACTTACTCACGATCACATCATGTTTTGGGGTTCAGTTCAACACACAGCATATTTTTTAACGTTATAAATCCGCCGGGATTACTTAAGAGTCACAACTGCCATATTGCGGAATGTTATAAAATTGTAGTGGCCGGCAATATTGGTGGAGGGAGCAGGATTCGAACCTGCGTACGCAAATGCGGGCAGATTTACAGTCTGCTGCCATTGTCCACTCGGCCATCCCTCCAGTTTATAAGGAACCAAATTAACAAGTTGGATTGAAGCATATTTTTAATAAAAATACAAGCTGAATAAATCAAATGTATTTAAAGGGTCTTGATAAGATTTAAAATATCTGGTAAAAGTCTAAGTGGATGGATGGCCGAGCGGTTTAAGGTACCGGTCTTGAAAACCGGCGTGCGTTAACACGTACCGTGGGTTCGAATCCCACTCCATCCGCCATTTGTTCGAATAAGTAAGTTATTGATATATTAATATATGCCGCATATAATTATTGAATATTCCGACAATGTGCGCTCCTTAGTGAATCCTACGAAGATTACTCATCTTGCGCATAATATAATGATGCAGTCAGGCCTTTTTAATGCTGCAGATATAAAATCACGCTCCTATGTTTCTGAGGATTATTTGGTAGGTGAAAAGGGCAATAAGGGATTTTTTGTTCACGTAACTGTGTATATACTTGAAGGTCGCTCTACCTTACAAAAACAGAACTTAAGTGATGCGTTAAGCGATGCCTTGCAAATACCTTTGGAAAAAGTGGATCAATTATCTATTGATATTAGAGAATTGACGAAAGATACGTATCGCAAATATGTCTCTAGCTAATTATTAGCTTATACCTTGGTTTCTTAAAAAACTCGCCAATAATAGACTTCAAGTCATATCTATCCCAAAAATCGACAATGAGCTCTCGCTTGACCTTATACTGTCTTGCATGGAATTGTCCGTGATTTTTCAAATTACAAAACTACCCTCTGAACCCAAGTATTCATAGGCTTTAGCGCGTTTTAGCTCCCAATTGTCAATGTCAATGAAAATTGTACCACCTGTGCTAACGAAAATTGTACCACCTATAAATAAATTTTTTTACATTATTTAGCCTCCGTTTTATTTTGATTTTTTGTTTTCATTCTAAAACTTTTACCATTAATATTAA
>CAISOX010000016.1 GCA_903887235.1 uncultured Alphaproteobacteria bacterium
TCTCAGTGGGCTCTGATTTCAAAGCTGTAGTGAATAATAAATAATTTGAGTATGAAATTAGCTTTAATGCATTATTTACATGTCGCTCCATTATTTATGATAATTGTCTTATCGATTGCCAATCAGGTATTTAAAACTAAGAAATTCTACAGTTATTTGAGGAAAACCCATATTGGCATACAGCTATTATTAATTTCAGCTGGAATGATGAGTGGCGCAATAACGCATACTCATGAAGGAATATTGGAATGTAATGTTTGCCTTATCTATTCAGCTATTTTAGCCTGGATTTCTTTTGTACTATTTTTTAGGAGCGTTATTAGCAGTAAATGGCAAGCAAATTAATAAGCACTACGATAACTTCTGATAATAATCAAGAAAAGCCAGCGGACCAAAAGGATGGCAAATTTATTAAAAAAAGCTATCCAAGGCTTTGGGAAGTAGAGCTAACAGATGAAGAGATAGAAGTATTAAGAAAAAGCTTAAAGGAGGATGAAAGGAGATGCGAAGCAAAGGCAAAAAGATTGGCTGAAGATAGATCTTTTCCAGAACTATTTAATAAAAATAAAAAGAGGACATGAAGGAGGAATCAAAGAGGTGGCATTTACTGCCGCCAGAAGATTATAACAAAGTATTTGATGTATTATCACATAAATATCCAAAGTTTTTTATTGAAGATAAGGTTTTTATTTTTAAAAAGGGAATTCACAGAGATATTTTTAATGATGGAAGGTCAAATCTTAGTAGAACAGTAATTAGAAAGTTTTTAACGCTATATAGTAGGCAAAGTAAATACAGGCAAATTCATATCGAAAATACAGTAAGATATGATTTAAAAGGTAATGAAGCTGGTGTTGTTACCAAAGAAGATGTTGAGTTTATTTCACAAAATACTGCTATAAAGAAAAAACAAAATATGCTTAAAAAAAGCAAAAGCGAAGAAAGAGCTGCCAAAAGTAGCGCGGAGTATAAACCTGATAATAAAGCTAATAAACAAAATCCTCAGTTCGAAATGATAAGAAAAAGTACCGCTAGACCAAAATTAGGTTTAAATTTTAAAGCAGAAAATAAAAATGAGTAACTTCAAAAGCCCATCAATAAGAATAGGGGTCAATAAAGGCAAAACATATTATTGGTGTGGGTGTGGACTAAGCAAGAAGCAACCTTTTTGTGATAATTCACACAAGGATGATAAGCAAGGAAGGAAGCCAGTTACATATACAGCTTTAGCTGATAAATTCATATCATTTTGCACCTGTAAAGAAACGCAGTTACCACCTATTTGTGATGGGTCGCATAAAAAGTTAGAGAAGAGAAATGACACTGAATCTGATAACATTAAATTAGTACTTACTGATAAAATATAAGCGTATAAGGTCTACTACTGCTATCTTCTCATATTTTCAGACAAGAAGTTATTAACATGGTAAATTGTACAGATGGATGTTAAAATTATATCAGTTCTCACAGCTCATATCTCATCACTATGGGATAGAAATTTAAAGAAATTAATCTCTAAATACTAAACCATCCATTTGATTTTTTAATTTTTTCTATAATCTGACTAAAATACATATTGAATTAAAAGTATTATGGTGATTCCAAGTTTGCAAAATGTGCAGGTGATATCAGAAATAATGGCAAGAACTTTGCAGGATTTGCATAAATTTATAGAGGAAGAGAGTATTGATAAAGATCCTCGTGAGACAATGGTGCTGCTGCTGAGCTTTATCACAGGAATAACAATGCAATTACGAGATAAATTAGACGTTTTACAAAAAGGATTGGGTGTGCAATTAATAGAGCTATTAAATACAACAATAAAAAAGACTCTAAAGGATTAGAAATACTTGATAAGTTAAATAAAAACGATCCCTCAATAAAGGAATCATCATCTGGTATCGAGCCAAGTGATGCGCCTTCTGCCATTAACTTCTTGGTCGATAAATTTTATGGCAATATAAAAACAAATCTTGACGCCCTACCCTATGCATTGCGCAATGAGGACATTTTACTGATTGCCCTGGCACAATTAATTGCTAATTTATTGAGTACAATAGATGGACATAATACAGGTGGCTTAATTGACACTTTTTCTAAAAACATACATATGCTTGCAGGTAAAACTAAAGATAGCAACAATCTAATTTATAATTAATTATGAAATAATAAAAAATTATTGTTCCCATTATGGTAATATGTTATAATAAATATTAATAAATATATTATTACAGTATTGAGAATTATTGCGCGTAGTACTCTAAAATTATTTTGGGTAAAATATACAGATGCAGAACAACCATTAAAAGCTTGGTTTGAAATTGTAAAAGCTAGCGCATGGAAGCAACCTAATGATATAAAAGAAATATTTCATTCTGCTGATATACTTCCTAATAACAGAGTAGTTTTTAATATTAAAGGTAATAAGTATAGATTAATAATTAGTGTTAAATACGATTTTAGAATAATTTATATAAGATTTATAGGCACTCATACTGAATACAATAAAATAGACGCTATTAATATTTAGGAGAAAACTATGATAAAAATAAAACCAATCAAAACAGAATATGATTATAAAA
>CAISOX010000017.1 GCA_903887235.1 uncultured Alphaproteobacteria bacterium
GGTATTGCACTGAAGCTTCTCTAGTATCATTTCAATCTCACCTCCCTCACCCTTAACATTTTACCTTCCTGCGCAACTACTGCTGGCACTGCTTTAATCCCTAGTTTTTTTATTATCTCCCCCTCCTGATCAAAGTAAAAATCTAATTTATACTCCTCTTCTAATTTAACAGGCGATCCTCCTGTTAATATTATCGTTGGCTTTATCTCTGATTTTTTGTAAATATCTATCATATATTTTAATTGCTCTTCATCTTCTCCATCTATGAATATTAATTTATTTTCCAAACTCACCTTATCTAAAGGATTTACCCTTGTCCCCGCTTTGTAATATACCTGTCCCTTATGATCTTTTAGATCATAGGGCTTTGATATACTTGGATCATAATAATATTCCCTATCTTCTGTAGCTCTTAGTACTCCTAGGTTCTTAGGGTTTATTATATTTTCTTTAACTTTTTCTTTAATTATCTCATTATGCTTATCTATCTCCCCATTTAACTCCATTGCTTTTATCTTGTTTTTTATATCTTCTATAGGATCACTTTCCTTAATTTCCCATGTATTACCTTGTACTCCCAAATCTTTTGCTTGAGCTTTGTGCACAATCAATACTATCGATGAGACTATCGCACATATTATCATTAATATTATGCATACAATCATAAGCCTGTTAAGGAACTTATCTTCATTATCTCTATCTCTATCCATATCTAACCCTCGCTACTTCTCTTATTGCTTCTTCTAATCCCATTCCTTTTTCTACTAGCTCCTCAACAGCCCTAAATTCTTCTGCTTTGCTTGAATATAAGATCTTTGAATATGGATCTGCTATTAATCTCCCAATACTCGCTCCTGTCTCATGTATTATCATTACTTCCGAATATTTACCCTGCTTCGTCCTAATCGTCCCCATCAACCTCTGCATCCCCTCATCTATCTTAAATCTTCCACTGCTTTTTAGTTGCTCTACCGACTCCTTCTTTTGCGAAAACATGCATAACCAATCACTATTCATAAATACCGCTTTAGCTCCTGCATTATCATAAAAATCATCTAATGTTTGTGTTCCTGCTATTAACGATCCATCATATTTACGCAATGTCCTCGCAAGCTTGTTCATAAATTCAGATGTCTTTGATCCTGATAACATGTTCCATGCCTCATCAAAAATTAAACTACTCAGAAACTTTCTTTTCCCAAGTATCACCGTATTTGTAATTGTCACTATCAGTATTTGCATTACTACCGCTTGTAATTCTGGCTTTGATTTTAATTCTTCAAGTTCAACTACACAAAATTGATCATTTAAATTTACATTTGACTTGCCATTAAAATATCTCCCGTACACCCCTTTTTCTGTATATGGATATAACATCACAGCTAGCCTTTTACATATCTCCTTATTATCTTCTTGCTCCTCAAACCATCTTCCTATATCTCCTATCCCCGCATCTCTCCCTTTCAATGTCCATACTTCTGTTAATGCCTTCTCTATCAATGAATCTTCAAAATCACTTGTCCCACTCTTAGGCGCCACCATCATAGCTATTATTGGCTTGAGTAACCCAAGTGAATCCGCTATCGCATCTTTATCCTGATCATCTATCGTTGTAAACGGATTTAGTGATATATTTGTTTTTGTCGTAAATTCTAAATATTGTCCTCCAAACCTCTTTACTTGCTTCTCAAAACTTCTCCCCATATCAAGCACATATACTCTCCCACCTAAACTAAGTACACTTGTTGCCATATCCTGCATAAAAAAACTCTTCCCACTCCCAGGTCTTCCTGCTATCGATACATTAAAATTCCCGTCCTTATTATCAAATGGATACCAGTAAAATAATTGACCTCTTCTTCCTGTAAGCATCAGCCCTGGCGTCCCTGTTCCTTTCCACTCCGCCTGAATCGGCATTGTATTTACTGGCTCATATGATAATGATGTCTTTGTTCTTTTTAGATAGTCCATATCACTTGCCGCTCCTTCTCCCCACATCATTGGTAAACTACATATTATTGCTGGTAATCCTATATATTGATCTCTCTGTATTTGCCATCCATTACCCACATATATTAATCCTAATTTTGACTCCGCTCTAGTCATCTTCACCTTTTCTTCCATCAAAATAATTTGATAATGCACTTTTACCAATCTCTCCCCTTTATCAAACTGATCCCTCACAAATGACCACTCATCCGCTTCTTTCCTAAGTGACGTTATCCAGTTCCCAAGTGGTGATGCAGCCTGCGCCTCCACTCTTGATGCTTTTGCCATTAACTTTGTCTTTAGCGTCTTGCTTTCACATATATATACTCCTAAATGCGTCACAAATGGACATGGCACTTTCGCCGCTTCCCTAAGCGCATCTCCTATTAATCTACCCATACCACCCAATGTCCATTTGCGTGGGTATTTAACTACGCTGTAACTTCTAAACTCATGCTTCCTATCTAGCTCCAGTCCCTCATCAGTTACTTCATATAAATTATTTGGATTTACTATCTGAGATCCTATTCTTTCATATTTATTCCATTCCTTATCTGAACTCTTTATATCTCTATAACAATTCATATATTCATCTAAATATCTTATTAATCCTTCAGGGCTTATTTCTGCTACTTCACTCCCCACTGTCTCAAATAACGATTTTACCTGTAATTTTACTTCTTTCATCTCCATCAGCTCCATCACTTCTGGGTTCTTGCTGCTTTTACTTACAGATATAATTAATCTAAAATCTCTTACTACCTGCTCTCCTTCCTTTTGTTTTCCAAGACTCTTCATATAATCAGCTCTCTCATCATTCAAGCCTTTAAGCACTTCTTTATAGGGCTTCTCATTCCTCTTTTTTCTCCAATACTCTATCTTGTCTTCTATCGCAGGTGATGCCACCATTGATATCTGTATACTTACCCCAGCAGGTAATATATTTTGAAATAATGATGCTAATTCGTTTTCTATCGCAGCACCTACTCCTGTAAGTACTCCTACCTCAAGCACAAATCCTATTGATGCCCTATTTATATATATTTCGTTTTCTTCATCATAACTCTCATAGCTTATTAAATCTCCTATACTATCCCATTTATGTACTTCTTTTATCTTCTGATTACTTTCTTTTTCCCTAACATCTCCTAAAATATCAGATACTGCGTTAGTTATGTAATTTGTAATTTTTCTTAGCCCTTCTGCCATTTAACATTTCCCTGTTTAAATATAGATGATTATTTTACTCTACCCTCTTCTTCCCAACTTCCCCTTTCTAAAACCGCATGCACATATGTCTCTTCTATATAATCACCCTTTTTATCCTCAAAACCATTCATCCAGATTCTTATCACCTTCTCAGGCTTCCTTATCACCTTGTTTGCAAATCCTCTCACCTTAGTATATAAATTTGCATTTACTGCTTGGTAGTTAAGTGTCTTCCCAACCACCTTTTTTGCTTTATTTTTATCTACCTCATAATCATCCTTAATCTTCCCCTCATTTACAGCTTTATTTACTTTTGATATCGATTTACATCCCATTCCAACTCCAGCTGGACAATCAATAACCCTCTTATTTACACTACATCCCACCATCAAAAATAAAGTTACTATAATTGCTGCTTTTTTTATTATTTGTTCTTTTTTCATATCTACCTGTTATTAATTTTAATTTTATTGATAATTTATTCCCTTCTTTATTTTCATAACCTAATTATCCTCATTCCTAGATACCATTTGTTCCGCCTGCATATCTACCTCCTTTTCTGACTCTATTCTCTTCCTCTCAAGCTTCTTTTTTACTTTCGCAGTTCCAATATCAGCACCTTCTGTAAATACCACATCTATTATTCGACCTGATGCTATCTGCACCACTGGACTTATACTCTCAGCTCTTTCTATATAATATTTTGATAACCTATCCATCGAGCTGCTCATACCATGACTCAACCCTCCTTTAAATTTATCTCTCGTACTCTGCTTTTCTGCAAATAATGCACTTACTCCTCCTACACTCGCAACTCCCATATCCCTACCAGGATTTATTACACCTGCCACCCCCTGCAATACTCCTCCTATTATGCTTTTGCCTATATACCCCCTTCCCTTTTCTATTACCTCACCTTTAACTCCTACTCTCCCATCTTCTCCTGCTATATATCCAGCTACCTCAGTTTCTATTACTTCTCCACTACTCCTCTCTACACATGATAAATTTTCTAATCTGCCGTATACTCTCTCGCTACTTATATCTCCATAACCACTTGCTATTATATGACAATCTTTTAAATCTGATTTAAATTTCCTAGGTAATGTCCCTGTATCTATAATTCTCACCAATATTGGCTTTGGCTCACTTGTCGCACTTAACGATGTTGATGCATCCACCCCACTTAACAATATCGCCTTCGCAAATGCTCCAGCTGGTATACTATCCTCTACATTCTTTAACTTTCCCTCTTCATCTCTGCTCTCAAGTGCCACTTTTATTACCTTGAATTTACTCTCTTTTTTACTCTCTACTTGATTAATCCCCATTTTTTGCACCATATCTGTAAGTACATCTATCTGCTCTTGCATACTTCTTATCTGCTCCCCTCCTTCACCAGTCTCTTGCTTCCTTTTGATTACATTTTCCAGTGTCATGCTTATATCTGATAATCCTTGATTCAAATCTTCCAATTTCTCTTGCTGCTCCTCATGCTTCTTTTTCATTCCATAGCGCCATATCTCTTCTTCATCTACCATTTTACCAGTTGTTTCTATCTCTGTTATATACTCCTTTGGCTTCTCTTCCTTTGCTTTCTTTTCTTTTACCTCATCTACTCCCCTCCCATATCCCGTAATAAGAATAATTCCTAATATTAACAACACTGTTCCAAGCGCTGTAATTAACTGCTGACTTGCTACCGATAATTCCTTATATCTATTGATTATTTTCTTTATCATTTTCTTATTTTATTTGACTTATTTTATATATTATCGTGCTTTTATTTGCAGCTAACTCACCATCTTCTATCGCTACTGCTATAGTACGACTATCTGCAAAACTCTTTTCCAATAAATTCACCTGCTTCATACCGCAGTTCTTTATTCCCCATACATCAATTTCATATTCTCCAATCTGCTCTTCTTTTATCAATCCACTCTTAACTCCATCATCCCTATTACCACATTCTAGCTCTCCTTGATTTTTTAACTCCGCTCTATCTAGATTTGTAATGATTTCCACTACTGCCTCATGCATCTCATGCTTCGCTCCCTTAAGTAATATCTTCTCACTTCTTGGCATCTCAGCTACTATGATTTGTCCTTTTGTATCTGTTTTTGCAATTAACTTAAAATCTTGTGTTCTCCCTTTTTCTGTTATCAATGTCATAAATAATGGCTCTTTTACTCCCTTTTCCGCTCTGATAAATACTTGTCCTGTATTTACATCACTCGTTACATCATAATATTCACTATCCACTCCTATTATTTCTTTTACCCTATCTCCCTCTATCATCACTCTATTTGGCTCCTTACCTGAAATATATCCTTCATACCTAACTTCTTGATTATATTTAAATTTCTGCTCAGCTTTTGCCTCTGTTGCCAATATTTCTAGCCCAACTAATGCTATGAAAAATATACTTATTATTTTTTTACTTTTTGCTATTTGATTTTTTGCCATTTCCCTTATTATTCCTGATTTAAATATTTTTTTCTGCTCATTCCCTTTGCCATTTGCGTTACTTTTTGTTTTGTTTTTTTATCTAATTACGTTATTCATCATTTTCTATAACTCTTTTAAATTCCCTTACCATCATTATTCCACTCTCATATCCAAACTTTATTAATATTTTTTCTTCACTCTCAGATACCCTTTGTCCCGCTACATATTTTACTAAGTTCCCCACCACCAATCCTTGGTAGTTCTTCTCGTTTACTATGATTTTCTTTATCACAAAATCTGTCGTTAAATTACTCTTCCTCATCTTCTGCTCTTCCTCTATCAACTGCTTCTCTACTATATTGTGATATGATGGCGCTACATACCTCAGTATCACATCTCTTTTGTATTTATAATTGTCAGGCGTTGAATCGAGTAGTAACTCACTAAAATACCTGCTCATCTCCTCTATATAACTTGCACTCACTAATTCACCTTGCGTCCACACTGTTTGTTTTAGATATGCAGGCACTATTACCGTTTTTTCCCTCTTTCCTAATATTGATAAACTTAATACCCCGTTTATTCCAAGCATTATCATTCCTATTATTATAGCTATATTCCTTTGCTTGTAATATCTGCTTGCTATTTCCTTTGAATACCTTATTTCCATATCTAACCTTTATATCTACCCTATATATCTTCTCTTACTTGATATTACTTTTATCTTCATCCTCTTATGTACTCCCGGAAAATACCTATATAAACCATGTACTAATACTCTCCCCCCAAGCATTGCTTTACACTGCCTTATTACTATAAACCCTAAAATCCCTAGTAAACTACCTGTGCCTGGAAATCCTAATAATAATCCCGCAAAAAACGGTAATAACAAATATAGTGCTTCATCTATTGGTAAAAATCCTACCCTTGACGGCGCATCTAAATATATAAGTATTATATTTCTGTTATACCCTTCTGTCATACTTTTCCGTTACACATATTTTATCATTCTCAAGTGACATCTCACATATCTTATCCAAACAATCCGTTTACATATTTGAAATAGATATTTGCATATACCAATATTAACCCTCCCAACACCAAGACCGCTTTATTAAAACCATTAAATAGTGAATATATTATGCATCCTATCCCTACCACGTTTAACGTTATTTTAAGTCCATCTCCCTGCACTTCTTGCACCACCGTTTTACTAACCTCTGAAAGCCCTTGTATTTTACCTAAATCTGCCAAAGCAATTTCTGGGTATATTATCGACACTAATCCCACTAAACCAAGTGTTGTGTAAAACTTGTTATTTTTAGCTATCCCCATAATCTTATTGCTTAGCCTCTCAATTTTTTCCATTTTTCCTAATATTGTTTGGTTTTTTAATTTTTTCATTACTCTCTCTCTTTTTATTAATTGTTTTGTTTCCATTTTTTTGTTGTATTGTTCTTTTTTATATCTTTAAATTATTTTTCTATAGTATCATCTTCTTTACATATGGTGATTTCTCCATAGCTGTCCAGCAACATATAATCTACTTTTTTCCCTTCACTAAACGTTCCTCTTACCTTGACTCTTTTGCCAATTTCTAGTTTCCCTCTGTTTTCTTTGCAATATCTTGCTATCCTTTCACTCCTTATAAATACCTCACATTCCTTGTAGTTATATTCTCTTATATGCATCCAACTAATTCCTGTTACCTCATTTTCCTGATTAATCCCTATATGCGGCTCCTCTATTATTACCCCACTTATTACGGTATTTTCTTGAAACTTTCTTATATATTTTCCTACTTGAACTCTCATATTTACCTCCTAATTTAATTGCTTACTTTGGATTGCTTGAGTTTTTTCTCTTTAGATTTGTTAAATATTCCTTTTTCTATTAAATCTCTAATCGTTAGTAATGAATCGAAAAATGATAAACTTGATAACTTGTTGTTTATGGCAAAACCGCTCATTACTAATTTCTTATTTTTTTCCTGCATGACCTAGCAGCTCCTATTTATTAAAAAAATAAGTAAAAACTTGTAATTTAATGGAAAAAATGTATGATTTGACGTGTATATGATGTCAGATCAACATTGTAAGGTAGCTATTAGTTGTCGCTTTTAGCTACCTACTCTATTAGCATGCAAATTTATACTTTACATTCTTTCATTTTACTTATAAAAATATTACAGTCAAGTTTAATTGTAATTAATGGATTTATATTATGTCTACTCATAAATACGAATTAGAGCTTATAAGTCTAACGAACTCGCCTGATACCACTAAATTTAGAATAAGGGTTGTTGGGACTAGAGAATATTTCATAAAAAATTTACAAGAAATTTATATTCCAGAATATTTAGATAATCTGAGTAATGAGAACTGTTGTTACCTTGGATATTTACACGGATCATTAAGTAATAAAAATACTATGGCATCATCCATGCCTCTAAAACAGACAAAAAGTAACTTTATTCCTACTATTACTGTAATTTTCACTGTTTTTTTAATACTATCCAATCTGTGTGGATCAAAAATTTCATATTTATTTGGATTTAATATTGCATCTGGTCTAATATTTTTTCCAATCACTTATATTATTGATGATATCATAACAGAGGTGTACGGCTTTAAAAAAAGTCGTAAAATTATATGGACAGCTTTTGCTTCTAGTGTTGTTTTTGTTGTAGGCCTTTTTGTTGTTTCTAAGCTTCCTCCCAGCAATGTTTGGCCTTACCAAAATGAATTTGAACTATTTTTACTTAGCTCTCCTAGAATATTCTTAGCTTCTTGCATTGGATACCTAGTTGGTGAATTTATAAATTCAATAATTTTGTCAAAATTAAAAATTTTACACAAAGGCAAGTATTTTTATATAAGGGCTATTACTAGCACAATATTTGGGGTGGTAATAGAAAATATTATATTTTGTTTTATGGCTTTTTTTGGACAATATGATATCAAAATTATTGTAGAAATAATATTAGTGCAATTTACGTTTAAAATATTTTTTGAGATTATTATGCTTCCAATAACAACAAAAATAGTCGCTAAATTGAAAAAGGTAGAAAAAATAGACTATTACGATTATTACACTAATTTTAACCCATTTCTTTACAAAGATGACTAAAAAAGTAAAAACTGTTGTTTTGGCAAGTGGAGGATTAGATTCTTCTACAGTTCTTAAATTTGCTGAGCATAAAAATTATGATATATATGTTCTAAGTTTTTCTTATGGACAAAGACACAACATTGAACTGCATTATCTAAAAGATTTTTTAAAAACTATAACTTACGTTGAGCACAAAATTGCACTTATTGACATGAGATTATTTGGAGGATCATCGTTAACAGACGATATAGAGGTACCTTCCTATGATGATATAAAAAAAGACATAGAAAATAAATCTATACCTAACACCTATGTACCTGCAAGAAATACTATATTTCTTTCTTATGCTCTTGCTTATGCAGAAATTATAAATGCTACAAAAATATTAATTGGAACATATTCTGTGGATTATGTTGATTATCCAGATTGTAAAAATGCATTTATAAACCAATTTAATAAATTAATTAAAACCGCTATTAAGCCTAATGTTAGTAATAATATAAAAGTAGAAGCCCCCTTTATTAGCAATACTAAAGCGCAAATTATAAATTACGGTTTATCTCTTAATACTGACTACAGTAAAACTTTCAGCTGCTATAACCCTGATAAAAATAATTTAGCTTGTGGGAAATGCTCTGCTTGCCACTTTAGAATTAAAGCTTTTCATGAATTAGGCATAACTGATCCAGCAAAGTATTATCAATAAATATAAAATATAATGCTTTTTTCAAAAGTTAAAGTGTCCATCATAAGGGAAAGATCATTAATATCTAAAAATCTTTTATCCTTATTAGAATTTCAAAATATATCTATACCAGAATTATCTATAAAAATTGATCTACCTACATCTACGTTATATAACTTATTAAATAAAGGAGATGATTTAAAAGTTACCACTGCTAAAAAAATTTCAGATTTTTTTTCTGTATCAGTGCATGAATTTTGCACCTGTTCAACTTTAATAAATAATAAAAATAATAAGATGAGCAACATGACAGAAAATTTTTTAACAAACATAAGTATTAATATTAATAAGCTACTTCTTAAAAATAATATTAACAATTATATTTTTTCAATGATAAGTGGTATATCAAGCCAAACAATACGAAAAATACTTTCTAAAAAAACTCTTGATTGTAAAATTTCAACGTTACTAAAATTTGCAGAATTTTTTAATATCACTATAGACGATATTTTATCTAATGAGTTAGTAGTTGAAAAAATGAGTGAAAATATAATTTCTTCTAAGCCCTTTCTAGACGAGGGAAATTATAAATATATACCAATAATAGATTTTTCTATAATAAGTAGATTTTTAAATTGGAGTGCCATAAATTCTACTATTAATATTAGTAAGTTAATTATGGTTAGCCCTACGTTAAGTCAAAAGGGTAAATTATTTGGATTATATGCGCCATTTTTCACCCCTTACTTTAACAAAAATTCTATTCTTATAGTTAGTACTAACTTAAATAACGAGAATAAAAAGCTCAATTTATTTATTGGATATTCTAAACAAAATAATTCTTATTATATCTTAAAAAAGGAGAATCCAGGATTTTTTGCATATTTAGGAGAAAATAATAATAGTAAATTTATCCTTGAATTAGAGCTGATAGCTGTTATTATAAACATAATACTAGAAACAAAAAAATAAAGTTATATTTAAATATTCACATTTGCTTTACTGTCAATTATAGCATCTGGATAAATTATATTTTTTATCCTTTTAATTTTTTGCAAGGCAATTAGTGATTTTTCTTTGTAAATAAAAGATAGAGCTTCTGTTGTTTTTATTATAATGTTATCCTTACCTATATTTCCGTATTTCCGTAACAAATATTCTTCAAAAAATAAATCGTAGATATACTTATGCTCCCTATCAAATATTGAATATATGGCACGTATGAATCTTCCTGTATCTGCGTATTCTCCGATATTATACTTCTTACCTAACTTCTTGTGAATACCATATTCATCAACTTTTGCTTGGGTTTGTAGATATTCATGAAATTCCTTTTTTTCTTTTTTAAGATCAATTTTACTAGATATTGAGTTTTTTATCTTTTCTGCAATTAAATTTTCTACTTCTCTCTTTTGGGTTTTTATATTATTAAAAAGATTATTAATATCTGGCTTTCTATCGCCTACCCCATATTCTCCTGATAATATCATCTGAATAGTGTCTAATTTACTTAACCATACAAACGTTGCCTTAAAATCAGTTTTAGTTACCTTTTCTCCCATCAAGAATTTACTTGAATTTACTTTAATAGCGTATTCTTCCCAATTATCCATAGAAGAATTAAATATATTTTTGTAGGCTTTGTTTAATCTCGTAACTATCTTTTTATTACTGTAAGCCTTTATAGGCTTTAGAGCATATTCAAAAATCTCATTCCATTTATTTATCATTTGATTTGCTATATCTACTTCTTTTTTAGAATTAATAGAAACGTCTTCTTCTTTTTCTATATTAACAAAAATTTTATTTTCAGAAGAATTATTTTTTGTGTAGTTATTCTTAGTTACTATTAACATTTGTTCATTTTGAACAGATCGATTTGTCCATTTTGAACAAATGCATGCTTCTGGGCTTTTTTGAGGGTTTTTATTAATCATTGGTGTTATTTTAGTAAATTGCACATTATTATTAATTTGATGATTTCTTTGCAGTCCGGATGGAGTTAATAAATCTTTATTATTTAATTCAGTACTAACAATTCTTTCACTTTCACTAGTATTAAAATTTGATTTAGTAATATCGTTATAGGTAATAGCTGAGGTTTTAAAAGATGGTGAATTTAAATATTTATTTTCTAATAATTTATTATATTCATTATAGTTAATTGAATACCATTTAGTTTGATTCCATTTTTTAGCATTTAATTTAGTAGATTTAATTAATCCTAGTATTTCCAAAGACTTTATGGTTCTTCTTAGTTTAGAGGAAGACCAATAAGTAAATTGCTCTGACCATTTTTTGTAAGAATTATAAATCCATTTTCCATCTAAATTATCGATATTTCGACCGCATTTAGAGATCCAATATTCAAGTTGGTTTAGTAAAATAGATTCTGGCTCTCCTATTATGGTCGCTAGGTGTGGATTTATAGTGTGGATATATGATGTCATTTTTTCTTCCTTATTTTAAATTAAAAGAGTAAAAAAGAGACGACAAGACTTTATTTGAGTAATTCTATTATAAAAGATATTCTTTAGTACCGAGTTATTATATTTATCCTTAGTGGGATTATATACTTTAAAAGTATTGTAAATTACCATAATTGCGCTCCATATTTTATTTAGTTATTTAAAATAAAAGTACGAATACGCTTGCACTATAACTCGGCCTGAGTTATAATAAATTATGAAATTTTTGGCGAGGTATTCGTACTTCGCTTATTTTTTGCTCTACTATTTAAAAAATAATAAATACATTATTGTCCTAATTGTATATCATTAAAAGTAAAATATGCAACATAAAACGCATTAATCGTTAATATATATTGAATTACCAAAATAATTATTTATCATCCATTATATAAAGTAGCCGTATTAATTGTAAAATTTATATACTTAAGAATTCTTGGTTAAATTCTACATGTCTTACTATATAGTATGAAGTAGTGAATAATACTCCTCGGAGTAAGCTCTGAGGTATCTTACAAATTTATTAGTTTTTAGTAATTGTGAATTAATCTTCGGGTATTAGAACTGGGCAGATTAATAAATTAGTGAAAATATATTATAGTTTTTTTAAGTCACTAAGTTGATATATTAAAATAAGTTGCAAAATATATTTAGCTATGTTAGCAGTGAATAAGTTTAGTGTTGTTTACTTCGCAGCCGCGAACTTTAAAGTAAAGGTATTTATGAAGAACGATGTTTTAATTGATGGGTTAACTCAAAAAATAATGGCTGATTTATCTGGGGTATCTAACTCAACAATTAGTAGATATATTTCAGAAAATCATATTGTAGCAATAGATGATGGAACGCAGAGAAATCTAAGATATAGTATAGCTAACTCAAGGGGTATTATTAAGGCAGTTTCAGATATTAATAGAGATATTAAAAAGAAAAAACAGGCTTTTTATAATTTTAAAGGAGGAACTGGTAAAACTAGTATATGTTTTCAAGTTGCAACACATTTAGCAATGATGGGGTATAATGTTTTAGCAATTGATTCAGATCCACAAGCGCATTTATCTTTATCTTTAGGAGTGATGAAAGACGATAATATGACACTTTATGATATAATATGCGGGAATCAAAAGGCAAAAGATGTAATAATAAATATATATGAAGGATTAGATTGTATACCATCAAATTTGTCATTAACAAGACTTGAAACGGAGTTATCTAATATACCAAGGAGAGAAGAAAGAATAAAGATAGAATTAGATTATCTTAAAGACCAATATGATTTTATATTTTTAGATACAAATCCTACCATTAGTCTTTTAAATAGAAATATAATTTATTTTGTAGATATACTTAATATAGTTTGTGAAACTCAGCCATATAGTTTAAATGGATTGAAATTATTAATGGAAGATCTTGAAAAATTTTTTCATCATATGGGAATTGATAAGAGAGATATTAATATTATACCTAATAAATATGAAGATAGGACAAGTAATTCAGGTGAGGCAATGGCTGTTTTAAAATCTTTTTATTCAAAATTTTTAAAAGAGGATTTTGCCATTAGAAGAAGTGAAGATATAATAAATTCTTCAAAATATAGTAAACCATTAGCATTTTTTGCTAGAAGAAATTCCATTGCGTTAGAAGATATTATTGATCTAATTAAGCATATTATTAAAATTTCATCTTAATATATTGTAATCTACAATGACTAAAAAAATTAAATATAGAAAAATTTCTGAAGCATTAGAAAGACTTACTGTACCAGAAATAAAAAATAGTAGACTAGGCATTGGATATGAAGAAAAAGTAAAAGAATTTTATATGATTAATGTAGAAAATCTTATACCTTTTAAAAATCAGGCACGAATTTATTTTGATGATAAAGAAATTGAGAATTTGTCTGAATCTATTAAAAGACATGGAATAAGGCAGCCTTTAACAATCATTCCATATGAAGATAATAAGGGTATATTTGAGGTTATCAGCGGAGAAAGAAGATTAAAAGCCGCTAAAATTGTTGGATTAGATAAAGTTCCATGTATTATTATACATGATAGAAATATAGCTCAGGAAATAGCAATAGTAGAGAATATACATAGACAAGATCTACACCCCATAGAGCTTGGTTTAGCATTTAATATATTATTAGATAAAGGAGCGTTTAATTCTCAATCATCACTTGCAGATACTCTTTCAATGAGCGAATCAACTATTTCTGAATATATCAAGTATACTAAAATACCCGAAGAAATCAGACATATTCTAATTAAAAGGGGGATTAAATCTAGAGATAAATTAAGAAAAATTTTATTAGAAAATGGTGATATACAAAAGATTAAGCAAATTTTAGGGCTTGTAGAAGCAAAAAAAGAAACTAAAAGCTTTTCAGTCATGAGAATAAATATATTAAATGATAAATTTAAGTTCCAATTAAATGGTATTGAAAAATTAAAGATAGAACAAAAAGAAATATTGAAAAAACAATTAGTAATAGTAATTAATAAATTATAATTAATGTTAACTACTTAGGTAGGTATAATTTCTTTCTGTGACATGAAAAGTTTCTGAATTATGTTATTTATCATGCGCCAAGTTAAATAACCTAGCCCAGCGCCAAGTAAGATCCACACTTTAAGAGTAATTAGTTAATAATAAATGAACATTTCTCACTACCTTTTAGTGAAGGTAAAATTCGCCTTCCGTACATAAAGACGATATATGCCTCTTAATCACCGGTTTTCATAAAATCGCCAACCCATTGTAAATCCTTGCTTTATTCTGCAATATATGAATAAATGTTTCAAGACAAATTATGAATTAAACACGTCTTTTTTGATCGAAAACGAACTAAAGTAATAATAAGAGCTAAAATGCCCTATCAATATGTAAGAGAACCATTAAGAGCAGAAGATGCTGACAAACTATCTAATGCTTGTAACACAGCTGAAGAAAAGTTAATAATTTGGACTCTACTTGATACAGGACTAAGAGTATCTGAATTATGTAATCTCACTTCACAAAATATTCTGTGGCAGCAAAAATCTATCTCGATTAACGGCAAAGGAGGACCACATGGAAAAAAATCCAAAAAAAGAGTGGTACCAATGTCAAGAAGGATTCAGGCCTTACTTGAACATTATTTTGCTATTAATGAAAAATGGTTTGTTGGAGTTAGACAAGTACAAAAAATAGTAAGTAATGTAGCAAATAGAGCTGAGATTAGTCAAAAAATCTCACCCCACGTTTTAAGGCATACTTTTGCAACATTAGCTTTACAAAAAAATATTTCAATTGCATCTGTGCAAAAAATACTAGGACATGACAGATTAGCTACAACTGCTATTTACTTAAACTTAACAGAAAGTCATGTAATGGAAGAGTATCAGCAAAAGTGGTAAAAGAAAAAGTTAAAAAGTAAAATAATTAAGATAAAAAACTTATAAAATAAGAAATTTTCATTCGCATTTAATCTTGTCTCATTTGCATTTAATTATGTTCCATTATTTTTCATTATCATTTAATGTTGGCCCAAATCATTTTTCATTCGCATTTAATTCGGTCCCAAAAATGTTCTTGTTTGCAGGTCCATGCGTTTATGATTGCAGGTCGATACACCCAGTATGATACAATGCCAATCACTAATATAAAAACAGCCTTAAAGATGAGAATGTCACATGATTTTTAATATTCATAAATTTTGTAAATATACGGTGAAAAGGGAGATAACAGTAATAGCTAAACAAAACTACATATCAATATTAAATTCTGAAGCTTCGATATAATGGGCTTTTACAGACATACCTTGCCACTTTCTCAAGTTCTCTCAACCTACCCCAAATTTGGCCTTAAATTTTGGTAATCAAACACACAGTCTATTATGAGGTAATCAACTATATCTTTATAACCTCTATAAACTGCTAGATGCAATACTGAATAACCGTCTTCATCTAAAGCAGTCATTTCAGCTCCTCTTTGCTCAATAATATGCTTCACATCAACGATATTACCACTTTTTACAGCATTTATTAGTTGTTGATTTATCAGATTCTGCATTATTGCTACCCCCACTTTAATTATAAAAATTAGCCACTACAATTCTACTGTATTGTCATCAAAATCTTATTACAAGAAAAATTAATAAATGTGCGCCGGGCATGATGTAAAAGTAGAGGGTTCAAGTCCCTCATGGGCTGATATGGAGCGGTCCATTAGCTGAGGCAAGGTTAACTTCGTGAGGAGTTGGCTGAAGAAAGCTGACGGCAAAGTAGGCCTAAGGTTAGAGAACGTGTTAAAATGGCAATGACAAGCTATAAGCCGGAGAAAACGATGCATTTAAATATCTAATTTTTTAATAAAAATTATTGCTAAAATTAAATTACATATTCTAAAACTGCCTTTTTACCATGTCGTAAAATTCAAATTGCCACTTTCGCAGCTTCTCAAACCTTGGACCTATAAAGGTAAATCTAATGGTTAAAAGCCAAAGAATAACAAGTTTGCAGCTTAATTTTAAACATGGAATTTATCTTTAAATCAGCTGCATTACTGTCCAACCAACTAGGATCACCTCACTTTGCTATAATCCTTACTTCTCTACACCATGGTGTAATTACACCCCCCCAATCATGCTAATAATAAAATCCGCTACTTCTTTTGCTGTTTGCTCAGATTCTTTCGTAAGAGCTATTATTACTAAACCAACCATACCATGATAATGTAAACAAATTTTAAATGATTTTTTTATTAAAAAATCACAATAAATTGTCTCTATATTATCATAAATATTTTTAATTATTTTTGCATCAAAGTGTCTTAATATTTCTTGTATAATAAATTCACAGTTATCGTAGCTGACTTCATAATCTATTAAAAATTTTTGAAATTTTTTATCAGCCATATTATTACTTATTTTTATATCTATTAAAATCAATATCCTTTCCTCCAGGCTTTATAGCTTTTTCTATTATTTTCTCCCAGCTAATCCCCTGTTCGCGATACCATTCAATTTTAGGGCCTAATTTATCTTTGTATTGTTCAATATTTCTCTCATAAATTTCTTGTAATTGCTTAGGTGGAGTCATATCTTTGTATTTTATTCCAATATCTCTCCTCATCTGACTAACTGCACGAGCTACTTCCTCAGCTGATTTTCCTTGTTCATATAAATTATCTACAACTTTTTTTAACCCCCGTACTTCCTTTATATATTCTTGTCGTAATTTAGGTAAATGGCTTATATCATCTATTATCTCTAATTTGGATAATGCAGCATCATCTCCTACTTTATACTTATGTCCACCAGTATCAGTATAAGTTTTATGATGAGGCGTATCAGGTTTGGTAAATACTTTTTTAACACCTCCAATAGCTATATCTTTTGCTAATTTACTAACACCAATGCCTTCTAGAAACTTCAACGCTTTTTCTTGCTTATCTGTTGGCGCATACTTTGACAGGCTATTTGCTATACCAATCTCACCTCGATTGATATACATTTCTACTTTTCTTCCTACCTGCTCTCCATACTTATTACTTATTTCTTCTATCAATTCTTTTTTAGCATATTTATATCCATTTACTGCCTTTTCTCCAACCCACTCAAATGGTATGTTTATAATTTCTATGACTTTGTTCGCTCCTTTTGCTACATTTGGGTATTTATCACCTAGTTTATCTACAGCAACTCCTGCCATATGTAATTCGTAACCAACTACCGTTTTTAATAACTCAAATGGCCCGATGTTTTTTGGATTATTGCTAAACTCTTTAATTTTTATATCAAAGTATATTTTTGATTCTTTTGTAAGTATTTCAATAAATTCATTTTTGTTCTCTTCAATAGTTAAGTCATTGTTCTGTGTTGTAGAATAGGATGCAAGTTGCAATATTGAATTGGAACATATGCCCTCTACACATCTATACGCAGCATCTTGTACTCCAAATATATTGGTATACTTGTTACCAGAATTAGGGTCGAAGCATACATCTTGAACATCACCTGAGCTGTCTTTAATTCTATTAATTGCAGGTGTATAACCTGCTTTATATGCTGCAGCTATATTCTCTGGGACTAGTATTGTTTCTCCAACTCTTATAGTTAAATTGATAATATTGCCATTTTGGTCTCTTCCTACTCCCCTCGCTGCTATGTATGGGTTTTGCTTTATAAATTCTTCTAATTGCTTTTGGGTTGGCTTATTTCCTAATATACTCCATACACTATCTCCTTTATTTTTAACTACTATTTCTTTGAAGTTTTCTTTGTCACTTTTCTTCCCATTCCTTATATCATTAGGCAATATATTGGCTGGCTCTCCTACATACTCATATTGCCCTTGTTCTTTTTTTGCTAAAGCTTCTGCATACTTTCTCATTCTTGCTTCATAGTCACTTTTCTCAATATTTTTTCTTTTTTCTTTGATCTGATTTTCTTTGAAATACTCAACTCCCTTGCTTATTCCTTCTACCAGCAATCCTCCCTTAAATGTTATCTTGCCATTCCTTAAGCTTTCTCCCATTATTGGGTCTACCAATTCTCCCCTTACCACCTGCATCGCTACTTCTCTTGTGTATATCCCCCTGATTGGCCCAAGTGATGCTTCTACTAATGCTTTTTTCAACCTTTCCTTATTTGACTCCGCATCAGCCCTTAATCCTGCTATATATTTACATTCTCCTACTACTCCCTTGCCGCTTTTTACTTCCACCTCTTTGTATCTATCGCAATTATTGTAATCTATATCCATTCCCCCATTTATCAATAAGCCTCCTCCTGTTATTTCGGCCATTATCATCCCCGCATCCTTCGGAAAATCTTGCATCAACTTTTCTTCCATAATTTGCTTTGTTGCACTTACTTTATTTGCAAGTTTGATGATTGCACTTTTTAATTCAGCCTCTAACTCACTTACTGCTTCCCTTGCTTTATTATACCCTACTGCAGCATCTGCTAAATTTGCAATTGCTCCAGGTATTGCTCCAAAGAATGATGATACTTTGCCAGCTACTCCTGATACTACCTGCCTCGCTGTTCCTTGTGATGCATAATGAGCAATTATATGCAGCGCTTCATCTATTATTTTTTTCATTTCTTTATCAGACGCCTGGCCCTTAAACTTATTATTAAATGCATCATTTAACAATATCTTTGTTATTTCCTCGCTATAACCTGATAATACTGCTTTTATTGTATCCTCTATATCATCTTCTATGCTTCCATCATTCTTCTTCATGTATTGATTTGCCACATATCTTGAAGTTGCATCTACCGCTGCCATTATTGCTGACATTTTTAATGCACTTTGAATCCCTTCTTTGATGAATGTTGCCTTACTAACTCCTTGTGCTAATCCTTTCCATCCTGCTACATTTTCTGTAGACCAACTTACCATGTTACCTGACTTGTCCAATACAGATGGCATCATTTTATCAAGTCCTTGTGCAATCCCTGCTGTAATTATTGCAACCGCTATTCCAATCCCCTTTGATTTTACAAATTGTTCTAAATCTATTGGTATTCCTTTATCTATGCTTATGCCTATTTGCACTAACTCTAATATACCCTGTGCTATTAATGATGTTCCAAGTACCCCTAAAAAACCTCCCGCTGGCAAAAATACTATCCCTATCGCTATTGTTGCAATTGACAGTATCCCTGCTATTATTGTGTCAGTCCAATCCTTCTCTAATTCATATACCTCAATATCATACCCTAAAAACCCCAGTAAATTTAAATCCTGCGATAAATCCTCTGTCATCGCTCTAAACGAAATCTTACTTGCTTTGCTAAATACATTATCTCGATCTTTTAGTCCTACTCTCCCCAGTGTGATTCTTTTGATTTCTTTTAACTTTTCTTCATGCTCTTCAATCGTTATCTTCCCCTCATTGAATTCTTTTTCTAATTTTTCTTTTTCCTGCTTAGCTTCTATTGGCTCAATCACCATCTCAAATCCTTCTTCTAAATCTTTTACATCTATTCTATCCAGTATTTCTTCAGCTCCATACATCCTACTTGGCCTTATCATCTCATCACCATCTGCCTTAGCTATTATTTCCATTAAGCTTTCTAAATGCTTGCTAATTTTTTCATAGGATTTAAGTATGAATAAGCATTGGGTTACTGTGTCTGAGTCCTTCTCCACTACCTGAGATATTATCAACGCTCCACATTCATGCAATTGTTTTGGTATAATAAATGATTCTAAGCTATTTTTTGTAGTTGCTAAGTCAGTATAAAAACTTTGTTTAACTCTTGCTGCTGCCTCAGCATCTTCATAATCTGTTATCCATTCTCCATCCCTTATCAATTTTGTGATGGCTAATATATTATATCCATTCCAAGCAAATTTATAATCCAAATCTACCGCTCTTTCTGCAAAATCTGTTGCATAGTTTATCGTTCTTTGAGGTAATCCTAATACATAAAATAAAAATCCTGACTTTTCATTATTACCACAAGCTCCTACCTGATTCTTTTTATGCTCATAATCTTGCTTAACCTCTGCTGTATAATGTTGCGCTATATAGTGCCTGCTCTTTTGCACTAAATAACTCGGATTCTTCATCAATAATTCGTTCTCTTTGTACTCTTTAGTTTGTCTCGCTTTACAATCATTACCTACATACCTATCTTTGTTCGTATAACTTAAATCATTTCTAAATAACGCCAGTTGCTCATCTCTAAATTTATCAAACTCGCTATTTAACTTTGCTAAATTCTCTTTCTTATCCGATCCTTCCTCGCCAAATAATCCACCAGGCCCAAATGTCCCCGCTTTCTTAAGCCATATGGCCCAGTTCTCTTTAAGCTGCTCTATCTCATATTTATGATTATATAATTCTCTATCTCTCTCCCATAGCTCAAATCTTTCCTTATGCCTCTTTTCTTCTAGATTCTCCATTCTTTCCTTACTTATCTCCCCTCTAGAGGCACCAAGCAAATCAACTCCCCGACAGTATTTCTCATATAATGCTCTTTCCTCCTCATCCCCTTTTATTGCATTACAATATTTCCTATCTACCCTTCCTTTAATCTCCATTTCCTTTTCAATACACCCAATTTCTGCTGCAAAGTAGTGGATTAATTCACTATCCCTTTGATTAAAAGTCCTCGCCTCTTTTGATAATGTATCTACTAAATGATGATATGCTTTCTCACTTATATTTTTAATATATTCTGATACCTCACTTTTTTCTATATTAGCTAAATATGAAGTGCTGTCTGGCTTATAACATTTTATATGTATTAAATCTTCATCTGCGCCAGCTTTCTCTGCATATACATATATGTAACCATTTTTTGCCAAATATTCATTCCCTCTAATTATTTCATATCCTGTAGGTGAATTAGCTATCGCTATTAAATTCACAAATTTATCAAATAACTCATCCTGCCTCTTCATCTGCTTTATTGTACCTTCTTTTGATGCCTCTAACCTCTTACTCTCCTTTCCATCTCTATCTTCCCCAAGCTCTTCTATATCCATTCCCCAGCTAGGATTTTGTATAATTAAACCAGAACTGCCATAATCCCCATTCCTTGCACCTCTTCCAAATGCTTGCTCCTCCACTCTTACGCTATCTGGATAATAACTAAGTATTACGTGTAATCCGCCATTCTTATTTACTTCTCGCTCTATTTTTAAATCTGTACCCCTTCCCGCTAAGTTAGTTGCAACTATTATGTCTCCTGCCGCCACCCTAACTTCTCCAGATATTAATTTTTTAGTTATACTATCACCAAAATATCCACTATCAGAGTATCTAATAACTCTACCTTTGTAACCTTTCTCTTCTTTAATTTCTTTATAAATCCTATCTACATCATGAATAGTTTTACTTATTATTAATACTCCCCTCTTGCAATATTCCGCCTTCCTTATTGCTTGATTGCTAACCTCATCTAACCAATCTTTTGTATTATCTACTATTGTTGGCTTAAACTTCTCCAAATTCTTCTTTATGTAATTTGGCATTAATTTTGTATCTACCTTATATACTTCTTTTAAATATTCATGATGCTCTTCTTTGCCTAGAGTCCCAGTCATTCCGTATATATTGCCTTCATACTTTAAAAAATACCCCACATATGATCTAAACACATTTGTTAAACTTTCTGCCTTTACATTAAGACCATGTTTTAATTCAACATATTGATGAAGCCCATCTGACCATGTAAGTGATAATTGTACAACTCCTGTATTCAAATAATCTACCGGCGTTATTTTATTTTGCTTACCCTCAGGATTCGATATTTTGTATTGCACTCCCAACTTATATGCATTTGCCATTATTATTGAGTCCGCCAGTTGTCCACTATGCTCACTCATAAACTCATTTAAATGCCTTGGTATGTTTACTAACCTGTTTTCTGATCCCTCCTTTAAATTAAGTAATCTATTGGCAATATAATCAGCAGTATTTTCCTTCATATACTTTGTAAACACCTCTTCATCTCCTATTTCTTTTCTCCCTACTATGTAATAGTAATCTCCGTTCTTTTCATCATACTTGATATTCGCTTCTCTATATTCTTTGATTTTTTCTTTAACTCTTACTTCTATCTCTTCTTTATTTCCTATTAATACCTTATTACCTTCTTCTTCCTCATAATAATTACCAAATTCATCAACTATTAGATCAGCAATATATAAATCTTTAATCCCATCTAGATACTTATTCAAATCCTCTTCCTTACCTATTAATTCTTCTGCTCCTTTTAAATACCATTTCCCATTGTCTTCTTCATGGAGCAGTAAATTAACCTTATATCCTATCCATGAATATGTTTTTAATCCTTTCAAATAATGGAAACCTGGCAATCCTGCTGATAACTGTACTTTCATATTGGTATTATCTACAAACATGTTATCTACTTCATCAACTATTACTACATCATACCCCCTCCCATGCTTCACATTTTTTGATATATCTCTTAAATCATCGCCTATAAAATGTAATAAATCCCCATATACCACATTAGATTTATAACAATCTTTTGCTCCCTCCACACTCAATATGTTATGGGAAGACGTAATTCCTAGTATCTCATAAAACCCTCTTTGCTCCTTTTCATTTTCTTCTGCTAACACCTTTGAACTTGTTATTATATCTACATCCCTCTTCATAGCCACATTAAGCGCTGCAAACATTGCTATTATTATCGTTTTCCCCTCTCCTGTTGATACTTGTATTAATCTTCCCCCATCTCCTTTATACAAATTAAGTAAGCTTATTACTTGTGCATCTCTTACTTTATACTTCTCCCCAAGCACTGTTAAATGCATTGCTTTTTTTAACCATACCACCACCTCTGCTATACTATCCTCATTTATTTTCATCTCTTTAAATTCTGATAGCTTGACTTTATGATGTGCTGATATTGCAGATTCTATGTTATTTGGATGATATGGCTGCTGATATAATAATACGTTTTTAAGTTGCTCACTTTCATACTCACTTAATTTCAAACTTAAATCTTCTTTAAAAACCCTACCCTTGTAATCCAATCCCTTTAAAAATACCTTTTCATCTATACTGTATAAATACCACTTATCTCCCAGTAAATTATCTGCAATCTCTCTATCATAACTAAACTCAATCCCCCTATCTAACTTCTCTTCTATCTCACTTATCTTAAGTAACTTTTCTCTTATATAATTGCCTAACTTATAATTCTTATTTTCTTCTTCTATCTCCTTAATGATTTGCTCTGCTTTCTTTGGGTAGTATATATTGTTATCCTTAAGTAACCTTAATGCATAGTCACCTAATTTACCTTTTTCTCCCGATACTAAGATATCTACCGCATTATTTCCTTCTCTATCTATTAAACCTGTATTTAGATCATACTCATATACTAATTCAATTCCTCTTATTAAATCTTCCTGCCATCCTGCGTCCTTAATTGCATCTAGCAGCTTTTTTATCTCTTCTTCATTCCATCCAAGCTTTACGTAAAAATATTTAATCTCCTCATTGACTCTTCCCTCTTTAACTCTTAGCTTTGTAAAATCTAGATTTGCTTTATTTACCGCTTCTTTAATCTCTTGTTCTAAACCACTACTTAGTACTTTTTTAGGAATCTCAACTTCGTTACCCTCTACTCCGCTTAACTCCTTAACAAACTTATCAATGACTTTTTTTAACTTCTCACTCCCACTCTTTGCTATATTATTTAATTCACTTATTAATTCTTTTTTTATAGCGCCGTCAAATATAGCCTCGTCTTGCTTATACGCTCTGCTTATTAAATATATTCCATTAAATACTTGCTTCTCTTCTCCTGCTTTTATTAATTTGCTAGCTCCACTTACTATATCAGCTAATGCCTTTTTGCTGATACTAGTTTCATTCTCTATAATAACTTCTATTATCTCTCCATACTCTAGCGCTTCTTTGCTGAATCTTGTACAATACTCACTTTTTATATTATCACTTAAACTAACTCCACCACTATATATAAGTTCTAGAATTTCTTTCGCATTACTTTTAAGGTAATATTTACCATCACTCACTCCATCTGATATAAATTTTACCACATCTCCCAAATATCTCCTACCATCCTTACCTTCTTCACTACTTAACCATTTGGCTAGACCTACAAAATCTTCATATATTACTTCACTATAATCTCTGCTACCCGATAATTCCCTATACTCCTTAATTAAATGACCTATATATTGACCTCTCGTTGCTACTCCTTCCTTAGCATAGTTAACTATTATTTTAAGATACTCATCCCCCTTATCATGATATGCTGCTTGCACTGTAAATAATTTAATTATACATTCTTTATAGCTGTCTATGTTAAATTCATCACCTAGCTCTTTTATAAATAAATTTAATAATTTATTGCTGTATTTAAAGTTTTTGTTCTTACCAAAATTTTCTGTTATTTTTTCCTTTAATCCTCCGGAATATCTATTGTTATAATAATCTATTATTACTTTTTCTAACTTTTCTGGAAATTCCTTATTCAAATACTCTAAATTTTTATAAAAAATATCTTTGTTGCTATTTTTTATTAACTTATTAATGAATTCTATATCCTCAGTAGATAAACCATCTTTATATGATTTATCTAGTCTACACTCTTTTTTGCTATCACTACCGATTGAATATAATAGCTCCTGGTGCTCTTGAAAGTACTTATTTGGCGCTTCACATGTTTCAAGGCCATGATTTATGTAATGGCCTTTAGGATCTTTTAAACATTCATTTATATTATTAGTAAAATTGCAGTACTCACTATCACTTAATAATAAATCTATTAAATTAAGCGAATCTGCCATTTCAGCTCTTCTTATGTCGTTATCTTTGATACTGAATCAAGCACTTCTTGACAGTCATATATTTGCTTTATTTCCATTTTCTCTCTTAATTATAATTCTTGATGTTGATCATATCGCCCTGTAAAGTCTACTTCGCAATATTCAATTACTTTTTGCTCTAAGCTATCTATCATTTGAAATTCTTTTTCAAATGCACCTTTTTGAGTTTCCAAAGCATCACTATCAAAATTATTTGCACTCTCTTCAAGGAACAATAACTCAGCGTTTATTGTAATTTGCGCAGCTTCTTGCTTTTCAATCTCGGTTTCTAAAGACTTTTTTTGGTCCAATACTCCTTTCATTTTCGCCTCAACCTCTTGCTTTTCCTTTGTATATTGGGCTTTTTTAGCAATTTCTGCATTTTTCATATTATTAGTCGCAGTTATACCATTTGCATATATTTGACTTTTATCCTTTTCTTCATTTAATTCTTTTCTTGCACTGCTAAGATTCCTTTCATAACTCTCCTTAGTACTCTGCTTTTCTTGTATCTTGTTTCTATATCCTTGTACACACGCATTACTTAACTCTGGAGAATAACCTCCCCAACAACTGTTATAACTACCTCTTTGTTGAGCTGAATGAAGCTCTGTTTCTGCAGAGCTCAACCCACTTGTTGCAGAACTCACTTGACTCTCCCAATATCGCACATTAGTCTCTTTGTTTTTTATTTCTTCATCAACCTTATATTTAGATTGTCCTTTGTCATATATATCTGACTCATATTCTTTTATTTTATTTTCTACCTCACTTATTTTGCTTTTTAAGCTTTCCTGTAGTTTTATATCACTTTCTGCAACTTTTATATTATTTAAATTATTTGTTTTACTTTCTAATTCATTATTTATTTTTTCTTTTTCACTTTCTTTCAGCTTTTGTTTACTTAAAATACCACCTTTGTCTAAAATTTTACCTTCAATTTCCTCAATCACCTTGTCAAGATTACTTTTCCTCCCTTTTAACCATTCTATTGTATTTTTATCTCTAAACAATTCATCGCATTTTCGCTCTTCTTCTGTTTCTAGCGCCTGACCAATTTTTAATATATTTTGACAATCTTTTATTTGCGTTATTTCCATATTTAGCTCCTATTTTATTGAATTAATTTTTGGTGTTAATAATATTATCAATCTTCCTTCACTCTCTTTTGGTGCCGCATGCATAGCTCCATTACCCCCTGCCATATGTACTGATCCATATTGTTCTTTTGTTGCTACTTTTTCTTGATCTCTAAATAATTGGTTGATTTCATCATTTCCTTTACAACCTTCCAAACCATGCCCATAATAATATGGAGCTTCTTCGGCTGCTTTAATAAATGTTTCTCTTTGTTCTTTATTAATTTTCTGATATACCGTACCTTCCCCTTTTAATACCATGATAAATCGTTTTTCTTTACCACTATCTGAATTTCTTAATATCTCTTTCTCGCTTTTATCTAAATGCCAATACATGCAATCTTCTTCACTCTCATAACTTTCCCTACTTCTTATCCTTAACTCATATTCTTCTGCTTCTAATTCTCCAATTACTACACTTACTAATCTAGTAATTAAATTAGATAATCCATCTAATCCTAATACATCCACTCCTTGCATTTTTGTAAGTGCTAAACTTACTTCCTGCTTTAATTCTTTTAATTTATTAATACTTGTATTGATCGTTATGTCGTTAAACTCTTCTATCCCAACATTAAATAACAACTCCAGCTCTTCCTTAGAAAATCCCAAATTATAAAATGCAAATGCCTCTCCTAATTCAATTTGATTTATTGCCCTTATAATTTCTATACTCCTAACTTCATCACTTAATATACACTGATCAAAATTAACAATCTCACTTTTTGATTCATATGCCTTTCCAAGTGAACTATACGACTCTTCGGCTAAATAATATTCAGAATCATTTATATAAAAACATAACATTATAATCAGTTATTTCAACTTTTCGACATAATTTTAAATCCTAAAGACAAATAATTATTAAATCAATCTCTTTATTTTTTCCTCAATAGTTAGACATATCTTAAGGTCAATGGCATTCGGTTAAGTGTATCTTCCATAATCTCTTGTATATGGATTATAAATCCAGATATACTGATACTAATCTCTTAAAAAAATAATTGTCATTAAGTATTATTTAAATGTTTTTTATGGAGTTTAATATTCTTATAATCCGCTGTTTCCCTTACTTATGGTTTAACCGAATGCCATTGGTCTTAAGGTAGCTGCGCTGAGAGAACCACCCTGACAAAAAATTATTCAACTAATTCGCTAGCTTCCTTTTGTTCTATCCAATTACAGCCTGTAATTAGTGCTAAAGCATTTTCTCCACCACCATTTTCATAATACTCTGACTTATACTTGCCCTCAATATCCAGAATAAGATTAGTACCGGCATGAAAATTTTGATAAAGAGACAAAGAATATAAATCTTTTTCATTTACCATTTTATCTACGATTATAGGCGTTAATATATCTTTATTCTTTATAATCTCAGGAACCCAGTTATTGAAGGATTCTAATTTCTCAAGCCTAATTGCGGTAGAATATAACATGTATTTATCTCCATATTCAGCTATAAATTTATTTAGATCATTAAAGAATTCATTTAATTTTTCTTCTCCTAATTTTTCTTTGCTTTGTAGAGCTAAATTCTTTGCTATATCTTTGCATTTATTAATATGAATCATAATTACCTCATTATTAAAACGTACATCCTGGCGTCATATCACTTGGATAAAAATATAGCACTATTATTTTGCCATTTAGTTTATCAAGCGATAACAATCGCACTGTTGAATTTGCATTAAAACAAGGCGCCAGATTTCCTATTTGTAACTCAGCCTTTATCATAATGTTAAAATTAAATAGTTATGATATATGCTAAGGTCCTGTGTATATAGCAGATTATTCATCTTTCATAGCTGTGAATAATTTATGCTCATATTCTTTCTTTGCCTCTCTAGTTGCAATTTTATTCTTCCAAACATGAATAGCCCTCTCAGCAACAATCTTAGCATTTATATCCATTTTTTTACCAATTGATTCTTCATAATATTTTTTAACTTTTTCTTTAAATAAGTCTTCCCAAGCTCGATTTGCAAGCTTTTCCATGTAACGAATTGTATCGCAACCGCCTTCCTTTTTATTATGTGAAGATGTCGAAGTTGTGTCGCAGTGAGTATTAGTTTTGCAATCATTCATAAACAATACCTTATAATTTAATTTTATAATTTAACGATAACATCATTTAATTACTTTTTCATCTTAAAATATTATAGGTATAATAATGCTAGGTAATGTACAACAAAGGTACTCTTTCAGCTCTTTTAGATGAGTTAAACTTATTTATAATTTAAGTTATTAATAAAAGATATGTTATGCTCCCTGCCTTGAGAAATGATAAATTCCTTTAAATCATGCACACAATGATTATATCCATTATTTGTTATTCTTCCTGTGTGATTTACATATTTTAAGTATAAAAGATATGTGCACAATACATCCTGTTCGCAGTAATTGCGTATACTATCTACTTTATTATTATTGTATAATTCTTCTACTTGAGATCCATCAACATCAATTTTGCATGGGATTCCATAAATTGAAGCAACTTCATTCATTTTAACTCTAGTAGACGCATTATAATCTGTTATTGCTTCCAGCAAATCACAATGCCAATCCATACTATATCTCGGGGTATGACAATCAATGGAACGAAAAGTTACGCTAAGGAGATATCTTTGTCGGGTATTGCAATATATCTATAAAAAGTAGCTCTGGAAATTTTTAGAATATTACATATATTATTGATGCTCATTTTATGATTTTGATACA
>CAISOX010000018.1 GCA_903887235.1 uncultured Alphaproteobacteria bacterium
GATTAATACGCATAATACTGTAAAAACAGTAACTAGTCAATATATTATTTATATAATTCGCGGCTACAAATAAGCTTCAATTCCTTGTATACATCTTTTTATCATTATTAGCAAAAAGTCAATAGGGAAACTTCTGTTATATCTTCAGCCACACAGGAGTTGTTTACGAGGCAGCGTGGAATAAGACGTAGGAACCCATCTTGGAAACACCCTCAAGTCAAGAAAAATATAAAAGGGGTTATTATTCGTATAATACGCTATAGGTCTTTTTCGCAGCTATGTTGCGGACAGGCGTATTAACCTGTGGCCTTAGAGGAGGCACTCTCAGTCATGAAGGTGCCTTACTCGACAACAAAGTGATAAAAATCTGGAATAACTCATTAAATATATGACTATTCAAAGAAGTATGAGAAGCACTCCTGCTCTCTGATAGCGCAATGGTTTTCCATGGCAAACCACTTACCATTATACTGTACACTGGCTCTCCATTTAGAGGCTTGACATAATGCCAAGCATATTTACTCGTCATCTCATACCTTGCCCCCTTACTTAACACACATGTAGATATTACCTGCGGTGTTTTACTGCCGTATCCTAAGCCCATCTCGTATGTCCCATCCAATATAATCATAGAACATGGCCACGGATGAGGATGAAAAAAAGGCTTTTTTGTGCTCGGAAATATTCTATGAAGATTTATCCTTATATCTCCATATTGCATCCATATTCTTTCTGTTCTGGGAATTTCATAGTTAATGTTTAAGTGCTGCCACTTAGTTTGATCACTCATTAAATGCGGCAAACAATTTAAGACTGTTGCAAGTACATTAAGCATTTATTTCAGCATTAATATCTCTATACTCAAATTGTTAAATATTTACTACTAACGAACCCATAAAATTATTACTTTTCACTTTATCGTAAGCTTGACTTATGTTATCTAGACTAAATTCATCACAAATTTTAACTTTAATTCTTCCGGCTTTAATCATCCCAAAGACTTCATCTGCACATAGTACCCTTTCCATCTTATTGCTTTTATAATCAAAAATTGATGGGAATGTAATATACAAAGATTTGGCAGAAAGCTTATCAATATCAATACTAACCATCTGATTTAACCTTGCACCATAATAAACTAAAATCCCCATTTTAGTTACACATGCAATGTTTTTATCATGAACTATGCCACCTAACGAATCATAGATAATGTTTACACCATACCCTTTAGTAAACTCCATGATTTCTTGTTGCCAGTTTTCTGATTGATAATTAACCACTGTTCTGCAACCATGCTCTAATGCAAAAGCTTTTTTGTTATCACTATCAACACTACCAATGACAATAGCTCCTAAATCATTTGCCCACTGAGCTAATATATAGCCAATACCAGAAGATATATTATGTATTAAAACTATTGACTTTGAACCGATTATATAGACCCTTTTTAAAAGAGAATGCACCATCATTCCAGCAAAATACGTCGCCCCAGCTGTTTTTTGATAAATTTCTTCAGGAACTGCTACAAGATCTTCTGCATTAACAATTGCATTTTCTTGGTAACTTCCCATATTTTTAGTAAAATAGACAACAGAATCCCCAGGTCTAAAACCTGTTACATTTGCCCCAACTTGTAGCACATCTCCACTTGCACTGTACCCTGGGACAATAAATAGTTTATCCCCTGGAACATTGACAAAAATATCATCTTCATTAATTCCAGCTACTATGTTTTTAACCAATATCTGTCCCTCACCAGGGTTCTGACTATCAATATTCTCTATCTGCAACTGTTGATTATCACCTGATTTAACTAACTTAACAGACTTTGGCATGACTCAATTTTATAATTTTAACTTATCTATAATCTTATTATAACTACAAATATTTGCAACATTTCCAAGCGTAGTGATAGTAATATTGTTGTTTGATAATATTTGCTTGGCTATTTTTTTTAATGACACAGCAGACACATCGCTTACTTTTTTTAGTATCTCATCATTACTGATATACCTACCAAACATTGCAAAATTGTTGCATAGCTTTTTTGCTCTAGATGTTGTACTTTCCATTGACATAAGTAAGTTTGATCTTACCTGCGCTTTGGCACGCTCAATTTCCATATCATCTATTTTTTCAATAACACTCAATAATTCCTGTATAATCAAATCTATGAGCAAGTTTATATTTTTTGAATCAAGGGCAGAATGTATTCCAAATATTCCACAATCGCTATAGCTACTTGAAAATGCTGAAATGTTATATACCAATCCCCTTTTTTCACGAATCTCTTGAAACAATCTCGATGACATACCACCACCAAGAATAATTGCTAAAATTTGCAAATCATAAAAATTCTCATCTAAATACGACAGGCCCTCAAATCCCATTAAAAATTGATTTTGTTCTAGATCTTTACTAACTCTCAATTCTCCACCAGAATAATTTGCCTTTTCATACTTTAAAACGCTTTTAGTTTGAAAATTTTTGAATCTATCATCTATCATATCATTGAACTTATCTGCATCAAAATTTCCAGCAGCTGATATGATTGTATTTTTAGTAGAGTATTGATTTTTAAAATAATCACACAACTCCTCTCTACTTAATTTTTTTATAAACTCTTCTGTCCCTAAAATTGAACGACCAAGTGGTTGATTTTTAAAAGCAGTTTCTTGAAAATAATCAAAAACTATATCATCTGGAGTATCTCTTGTCATACATAACTCCTGAAGAATCACTTCCCTCTCCTTCTCCAACTCTTCTTTAGCAAAAGTGGAATTTAAAATGATATCGGTAAGAATATCAGTTGCCTTTTCCAAATCATCTTTAAGCACTTTTGCATAATAAACGGTCGAAGTTCTTGATGTATAAGCATTAAAATATCCACCTATCATATCAAATTCTTCAGCAATATCTCTCGCCGTTCTTGTTGATGTGCCTTTAAAAGCCATATGTTCTAAAAAATGAGAAATGCCATTATTCTGTTGATTCTCGTTTCTACTGCCATTTTTCACTAATACACTAACTGTTATAGATTCAAAATCACTTGCCGTATCTGTTGCAACAGTTAATCCATTTTGCTTTATTGAATAATTTACTGATGTCATTAAAACTTTAAATCATTATTTTAAGCAATTCTACAAACTTTAAATTAATTAGCAACACAAAGTATATATTACAAATCTACTTTTGCAGAATCAAACATATCTACGATTTCTGACAAGGTTTTGGTAAACTCCACCACATCTTCGTAAGAATGATAATGAATCCTTGGATATGAAGAATCTTCATCTTTCTGAATTATATCTTTAACTGATTTCATATCGAAAAAAGCATGCAACTCCACTTCCCTACTTAGCACTTCTGAATGCATTTTTTTTATTGCGGAAGTTATTTCAGCACTTTTACAATTATGAAATATTTTACTACAATGTTTTGTAAATCGGTTAATAAGCGATGGTTCTTTTTTAGATATTGTATCCTTCCACATCTTATCCTCAATAATAGCAGATTTATGATCTATAGGATAAAGTATATTGCTAAGGCCATAATACGATTCACCAAGTCTATTAAATGCTAATTCATGATCCAGTACAAATGCCTTTTTCTTTCCATAGTTATCTATTACATATCCATAATTATCATAACTTAAATCATCACCCAGGCCCATGTTGATTCCATAATTAGCGATAAGAGTTATGTACAGATACATTTCTTCCGGGCTGTCACCATAAGTATCAATTCTCGTCATCGGTACAAAAGATTTAATAAATTTATTAGCGGTTAAAATGGTATTAACCTTGTTTAATTTACTAGAATTAGCATTATCTTGCACGACAAGTACTAAATTTTGAAATAATTCTGGGTTTAAATGATTAAGCAGTCTAGTGGCAAAATACTCCTCTGCTATCATTGGCTTTATTACGAATGTTTCACCATTTAATTCTCCAATCTCACCCTTATACTGCCCACCTAGTAATTTTTGCTTATCTTTTAGATTTATAAAATTTTCATAAGAAACATATTCTAACTCTAATTCTTTAGACTTTATTGTACTATTTATTATGCTATAACTACCGCCCTCTGCTCGATCTTGAGCAGATAATCCTTGATAATCTTTTATGTGGTAATTCGCTCCTTTCTCTACAAGATATTTAACTATTTTTTCTTCATTATTATTTGCAGCTATATATAATGCTGTATACCCATCTTTCTGTTGGAAATCTATATTAGCTCCATTTTCAATTAACAATTTCACCATCTCAAAATGCCCTTTATTAGAGGCAAGGAGTAAAGGTGTATTTTTTGATTGAGGTATGAAACAGTTTACATTTCCTCCTTTTTCAATCAATTTTTTCATTATAGCGACATTCCCAATACTAGCTGCAAAAATCATTGGAGTTACACTATTGCCAAGTGCATAATTTGGATCAATACCGTTTTCGATTTCAAATTTAATGAGCTCTTCTAAATCAGAAATATAAGCTTTTCTAGAATTTGAATCAATAGTGCCCTTTAAAAGCTTAAGATTTTCAAATAATAATGCGTGTTTTCCCTTATAATCTAATCGTATAAACTCTTTCTTTTCCTTTTCAGATACTGTCATAATAAAAATTGTTAATTATTCTTCGCGCTTATAATACCATATGAAGCGTTATATTTATACTAAGGTTTAAATATTTTTATTGTTGGCTGTGATTTTAAAATAGCGATATAGTGCTTATTATACCAAGTCCCAGATTAAATTAGACAACTACTTAGAAGGACGAGGCTGCGCAAATGTACATTAGTACATGCGTAAAACTGAGCTCCGAACTGAGTGTTTGGATAAATTAAAAATGGGGCTTGGTATTACAGCTTATATCTCATTAAAAAATTTATTTACTGAGTCAATATGAAGCACTCTCAGTTGATTTTTATAAGAGTTCTCCATCTCACATATGCTCTCAGGATTTTCTAAACAGTCTTTGATATATGAAGCTAGCCACGTTGCTGAAAATTGCCCCTCCTCTTTCATAATGATTTTTGAATTTTCACTAAGGTATTTAGCATTATATAATTGATGATTATCTTTTGCTCTGGCAAACGGAATCAATATCGCTGCCTTTTGAAACAATAACACCTCAACAACGGATGATGCGCCTGCTCTTGAAATAATTAAATCATGCTTATTATACAATTCCTCTATATTATCAAAAAAAACTTTAACGTTAGATTTGCAATTTGTTTTGGAATAAATATTCACTGTATCATCTAAATACTCTTTTCTAACTTGATGAGTAATATGCACCCTACTTTGCAATGATTTTTCCAAATTTAAAATCGCTTCTGGCACTACATCACTAAAAAGTTTTGCTCCCTGACTACCACCTATTACCAATATTCTTAAATTTGTTATTTTTCTCTTTGCTTTAGTATTATGTTCTGGCAAAACTTTTATCAAATTCTCTCTAATTGGTAGCCCTGTTAGGATAACTTTTTTTCTATATTTATCTTTAATTTTCTTTGTATCCGGAAATGAGATTAACAATTTATCCGCAAATGGTAAAAAAATTCTATTAATTTGCCCAAGAACCGAATTTTGTTCATGTAAAAAAAGAGGTATACCAAAAATTATTGCACATAACGATGCTGGAAAAGCTGGATATCCACCAAATGAAATTATTACTTTCGGCCTTTTAAAACAAAATTTGTACATTACTTTTAATGTACTTATAAGCAAAAGCGATAAATTTAATACCATATTACTCAAATTTTGCCTTGGAGATGTTGAGAAAATAACAGTTTTTTCGATATCGCCAAACACTCCATCACAATATTTCAAAGCCCTTTCATCACATACCAAATGTAACTTATAACCCTCTTTATGTAATTTTTCAGCAACAGCTTGTGCCGGGAACACATGTCCACCAGTACCACCTGCAGAAATGATAATTGTTTTATTATTAGTTGCTTTCTTTATCACTAATTTTATGATCTAATGTTTGTATTAATCCTTTAAAATCCTTAACTTCCTTAAAATCCATATATACTGATGCATATCTAACATATGCAACTTGGTCAACCTTAATCAGCTCATTCATCACTAACTCACCTATAATTTTGGATTCAACTTCTCCTTCTCCAAATTTTTGGAGCTTTTTTACTATACTTGAAGCAATTTTATTCAAAAGCTCATTTTCTATATTTCTTTTTCTAGTTGCTATCTCTAATGATCTTAGTAATTTTTGTATATCAAATGGTCTTTTTGAACCACTTCTTTTAATTACCATTATTTCTCGTACCTCCAGCATTTCATACGTAATAAATTTCGCCCCACAATTATTACAAATTCTTCTACGCTTGATGCTAGAATTATCATCTGATGATCGCGAATCCTTCACTTGAGTATTCAAAAATTCACAAAAAGGACATTTCATAATTTTTAAGACTTACATATTCACTAGATTAATAATCTCTAAAATAGCGAATTATATGGTAAATATAAAGTTTTTTTGTATAATTAGTACTTAAAGGACTTGTGATTAATACCAATTCTCTAAAATAATTTGATAGATAAATTGGTATTTTAAGAGATTTTTTATAGCATCTGAGCCTAATGTACCTTGGATACATGGCAAGATGATGTGAAAAATCACCAAAAAGACTAAATTTAAATGTTAAATTATTTAAGGTAATTGGTATAAGATGCATCTATTTTTAAAAATACTTTCATGAAATTAATAAAATCGGATGAAATAGCTTATGATTTTGAAGTTATATCAGGGGAACAAGGGGAACGATTGGATAAATTCATTACCTCAAAAATCAGTGAACAAACAAGGTCACAGGTTCAGTTTTTAATTCTTAATTCAGGAGTTACTCTTAACAACAGCATAGAAAGAAATTGTGGCAAAAAGCTCAAAATTGGAGATTTAATTTCAATTTTTATTATAACAAAGCAAACTAGCATAGAGCCATATAATTTAAAATTGGATATAGTATACGAAGATGAGGATTTGATGGTAATAAATAAACCAGCAAATCTTACTGTACATCCCGGAACAAACACAGATAATCAAACATTGGCGAACGCACTTGTATCATATTGCAAAACCCTTTCCTCAGCAAGTGGGGATGATAGACCAGGAATCGTACATAGACTTGATAAAGACACTTCAGGATTAATGCTAATTGCTAAAAATAACGATACTCATCTTTATTTATGCGGTCAAATCATGGAAAGAAAAGTAAAAAGGATATATTTAGCAATAACGTATGGAGTGCCAAATCCTATTATAGGGCGCATCATGACCAATCTTGCCCCATGTAAAAAAAATCCTACAAAAATGCGTGTTGTTGGTGATGAAACAGGCAAAATAGCAATCACAAATTACAGAGTGATAAATGTTTATGAAAATAGAATGTTTAGCCTGGTAGAATGTGAACTAGAAACTGGCAGAACTCACCAAATAAGAGTGCATATGAAATACAAAAATACTCCTATCGTTGGTGATAAAAAATATTCCTTATATTACAATTTTAATCCAGAATTTGTATCAAAAGAGTTAGTTGATAAAATTAGGAATTTTGACAGGCAGGCACTTCATGCTTATAAAATTTCTTTTACTCACCCTAAATCACTTAAACCGCTTGAATTCGAAATTCCTATTGATAGTGGTATGAAGGAAATATTAAATTTATTGAAAGTTGATAATCATAAGTAATTAATTTGGCATGATAATTGCTCAATACCAGTTAATATAATTTTATTTTGGTATTTTAAAATGTCTTCAGCAGGTATAGCAGCAGTAACCCAAGGTATGGCAGCAGCAGAGTCAGTCTCTGGTAAAATTGGTATAAATTTAAGTAATGCAAATACCCCTGGTTATAAAGCTTTTGGAAATTATCTTTTGAGTGAAACTACTAAATATAATGGCGGTGTCAAAGCTGTTTCCCGTGTTCAAGCTGATATTTCAGGAGAAATTACCGAAACAAAAAATGAATTTGACTATGCAATCGAAGGCAATGGATTCTTTGTTGTAGAGTGCAATGGAGAAAGAAGATATACAAGTGCTGGACGATTTGAAAAAAACAAAGATGGCTTTTTAGTAGCTCCTAATGACTGTTATTTACTTGGAGAATTATACACAGATGACAACCAAGAACAGAAAAAAGGGATTGAAGATCCTAAGCGCATACAGTTGTCATCAAGCACTATAAAGGGTCATGAAACAACAATCGCTGACATTAATTTAAAGCTAAGTGCACAATCTCCTATTGTTGGTGGAGGCAAAGCACAAATGACAATTGATATCGCCACTACAAGCTCTCCCGCTGCCAATCAAATAATCGATGGTAATTCTTTCTTAATGAATTTTTATCAAAACGTTGGTGATAAATCAAATCAACTTTCTGTTACTTTAATTAAACAAGCGATACCCACAGGCACAGGCGTAGTCCGAGATGGAAATAGAATGACGATTGAATATAGTAATATAGGTGATTTAGTTACAAAAATGAAAAACAATCTAGGTCAATATTTCAAATCTGATCCCATCACATCGACATCGACGACTAATGCAATTGAATTTGAATTAAAGGAAAACACTAGAATGCAATTTGAAGATAGTACAACAGGTTTAATTTCTACAAAAATTAAACCACAAAGCATAGATTCAACTACAACTGCAGGTAAAACTGATATTGCAAACAAAGGATTTGTTACGTCATGGTATGATGGAAATAATAAGGATTATAACATGGCAGATGGCAAAAAGGGAAAGTATTCGTCTAGTTTTATGGAAGAGTTTTTGGTAATTGACTCCAATGATAATTCACATCAAGTTTTCATGAACTTTATAAGGACAGGTTTTTATGAATATACAGTTGAGGTTTCCATTCCTGAAAATGAAGCTGATCCTACCGCTGGCAAAATGATTAAATCTGGTAAAATTACCTTTGATCCAAAAACTGGAAAGGGCACCCCTACAGGTTTAGATAATTTAACGATTCCTTTTGATGTTGAAGGACAACCAATCACATCCACTTTCAAACTTAATTGGAACAAAATTGATATGTACGGTGATTCATTTAATGGAGATATAACTACCAATGGAAAAAAAGAAGGAGCATTAATGAATACCAGTATTGATAAAAATGGGAATTTAACTGGCCATTACAGCAATGGTGATGACAAATTACTTGCAGCAGTTCCTCTTGCAATTTTTAAAGATCCAGCAGAACTTCAAAATGAATTTGGAACAGTCTTTTCAAGTACCGCAGCATCTGGCCCTGCTACATTATCTCTTGTTGGGCAGAATGGTGCAGGCACAATCGTCAGTGGTAGCTTAGAAGGTTCTAATGTTGATGAGGCAACATCTATGACAGATTTAATGAAACAACAAAGGTTTTATTCATTTAATGCAAAAGCATATGGCATAATGAATGGTATGGAAGACGTTTTATTAAGTGTGATACACGTATAATAAATTTTAAAATTGATTAAAAAAGTACTGCAATTAGTTTAAATTTGTTATATTGCTTAATATTGATTAATCGAATAATTTACAATTTATTTTGTCTGTGGAAATTAAAGATACATATAATGAGGAGTATTTTGCAGTAGCAAGGCATAACATGGTTTATAATCAATTGGTACCGAATGGCATCAATGATGAAAGGATTGTAGACATATTATTAAGAATTCCTCGTCATAAATTCATTATGAGCAAATGGAAAAACGTGGCATATTCAGATTCAATTTTACCATTGTGGAACACTGATTTATTTGCAAATGAGAATCGGTATATAATGTCACCTTTTGTTTTAGCAAGAATGCTTCAAGATGCAGAAATTGATAAAAATTCATCCGTACTTGATTTTGGTTGCAACACTGGATATTCATCAATTATAATATCAAACATCGCCAAAAAGGTTGCAGCAGTTGATATAGATAGAAAATTATTAAAAATTGGCATGAGTCAAGAATTATTATCTCAAGCCAAAGATAACGTTGGGTTTCAAATACTTGATCATTTTGAAAAAAATTCCAAAGGTTTAGAGTTTGATATAATTTTTATTAATGGAATTATGAATGATATTCCAAAATATATCGAAGATGTTTTAGTTGAAGGCGGCAGGATAATTCTCATTGAAAGGAAAAATAATTTAGCTAAAATAGTTAAATGGACTAAACATAATCATAACTTGTTCAAAGAAGACTTGCTTACGGTTGACGCTGATGATCGTCTTTTAGTTAAAACAAAACATTCCATGTTGTATTGAGATTATATTTAAATTCTCTTTATGAGTACTAATTTTTCAAATAATAGACCTCTTTCAAAACTCGCTTCTGAGGATAAAATGCTAGGCGATTTAGGCAGAGAGAACCGGAGTGTACTTGATGTACATGAGGATTCGAGCACGAAATCAACGACACAGTTTGCATCAGAAGTAGAGTTTCAAAAGTGGTCTAATAAGCTGTGCATAGCAACATCTAACTTGGGTAAATTTAATGAAATGTCTGCTATGTTGGTAGATCTTAACTTAAGATTATATGATTTAAAAAGCCTAAATATCAATTCTTACCCTAATGAGGATGGCGAAACTTTTGAGGAAAATGCTTTAATAAAAGCTCGGTACTATTTTAATTTGTGCGCTATGCCAGTCATTGCTGATGATTCTGGATTTTGCATACCAGCAATAGATAATCAGCCTGGCATTTTTTCAGCAAGATTTGCAGAATCCGGTGAAGATTATTTTAAGGCTTTTGATAAAATCAAATTTATGTTGAAGCAAAAAGGTATTGTTGAGTATGATGAAACAGACGCCTATTTCATTTGCTATTTGGTATTATTCTTTAATGAAACCAATTTTATAGTCACAAATGGTAAAATTAATGGTAAATTAAGTTTCAATACCAATTCGTATAATGGCTTTGGTTATGACCCTATTTTTAAGCCAAATGGTTTCAACAAAACATTTGGTGAAATGACCTCGCAAGAAAAAAACTCTATAAGCCATAGAAGTATTGCAATGAAAAAAATGATTAAAAAGATTCAAAATAATGAAAACTAAAATTTACATTCTTTTTATATGCCTTTTTATTAATGTCATGGTATCTGCTTTTGCAAATGATGTTGAAGACAGGTCTCAAATACTAAAATTAGTTGATGGTGACCATTATTTAGGAGACACAAAAGCAAAGGTAACAATCATTGAATATTCTTCATTATCTTGCCCAGGGTGCTCTTCATTCCACGAAAGTATATTTTCTAAAATTAAAGAAAATTATATTAACACTAATAAAATCTTATACATATTTCGAGATTATCCAGTCAATGAACCAGCATTATACGGCACCATTTTTGCTAATTGCTTTAACGATAATTACTTTGACATTATCGATATTTTGTTCAAATCACAAATTAAATGGGCATTTAGGAAGGACTTTAAACAAATGCTAAAAAATATCGCAAGACTTTCGGGCTATAGCACTGATAAAATTAACAGTTGCTTTGATGATAAAAAATTCGCTGATAACTTACAAAAAAAGGCTTATGACGATATGAGAATTCTAAACATTAACCAAACACCAACAATTTACATTAATCAAAAAGCCATCAATGCTATAAAAAATTATGATGATTTCGTAAAAATCATTGACAATTATCTCAATAACTAGATATATTTAGGGGATTTTAATATATAGGCATCAATTATGAGAAATAGCCGTTTCATTTATCTAATTTTGGCATTAGGTATTATTCCTTCTGTTGCACAAGCAGCTGATATAACAAAAGGTTCTTCAATTAAAATAGGGGGAGAGGTAGATTCCCAATTTGGAATCGTTAATCAACAAGATGCTTTTAGAAAAAACCTTGCGGATGGGCAATATTATAATAAGAATTCGTTAGCTAACAGTGGAGCGTTAAAATTTAATTATGATAATAAAAGCGAAACTGGGCTGGGATATGGAGCTTATATTAAACTGAATGCGAGTACTTCTGAATCTCCTTCAGGAAGCAAAAATATTGGGAACGAGGTTAAAATATATGTTCAAGACACATTTGGTAAAATTGAATTAGGAAACACTTCCCCTGTGGGTAGTTCAATGCAAGTAAATCCATATACATTTGCACGTGCAACAGGTGGACTAGATGGAGATTGGGATAATTGGCTTAAAAACGGTGGTGTTATAGGTAGTACCGGTAATAAAAAAATAAGTGGGACTTATTTAACTTCTCCTAAATTGCCAGTAGGTTTTGATGAAACCAATAAAGCTGGGAAAATTAACTATTTTTCTCCAATTATAAATGGATTTTCATTTGGTGTTAGTTACACCCCAGATTCAAAGGTAAAAGGAACTGCTGCTCAAGCCAAAGATGTATTGAAAAATGCTGATGGTGGATATAAAAATATTTGGCAGCCAACTGTTAGATATGAAACATCTTTTGAAAATGGTGTGAAATTCTCAACTGCTGTACTTGGTGAATTCGGTAAGGCAAAAAAGGTTTCATATTTTAATTCAATTGCAGATATTGATATTGATAGTAACAAAATCCCTGATATTGACAGAAAGAATTTAAAAGCATGGCAAGTTGGTGCTGGTGTTGATTATAAAGGCTTTGCCTTTGCAGGTGCTTATGGTGACATCGGAAAGACTGGAGATCTTCCAGCTGCCAATAAAAATAACACTGACGTAAAAACAGGTGGTAAATATTGGTCTCTTGGTTCTGCATATTCAACAGAAAAATATGGAATCAGTGTCAATTATATGCAAAGCAAAAGAGCTGGATGTTTAGCAAAAGTTAATAATAGTAAAGACGAGGAGAAATTTGTTAAATATGGCGAAAATGAGTATAACAAGTTTGAGGCGGTATCCATTGGTGCTGATTATGTAGTTATGCCTGGCTTCATGCCTTATATTGAGGTTACTAAATTCAAATTCAAAGAAAACGATAATTATGGTAAAGACGCTAATAAAGCTACCTTTAATAAAGGCACTGTAATATTAGCTGGTACAAAAATTAAATTTTAAATTAATTCATAGGCTCTTGGGATCATTTAATGTGATCCCAAACAACTCAATAACATAAAAACTTCTATAAATTTATAAGTGCAGCAATACTGATTACATAGCATGCTTAAGATTGGGTTTTTTTTTATTGAATTAAATTACTTGAAGATGCAAAATTGAGATTAAAAAATTTATATCAATATACTTATCTTCAAACAATCCATTCTCCACATATCCATCTAGCTCTTTACAAAAATCATATATGTCGCAATATATTGATATTATTTGATTTTCTGATATCATGCTTATTCATTAAAAGTTTTGTAATTGCTATGATGTCATTTATTATGGTAATTATAAAACTCCGAACTGAGTTTTAATAAAATCATAACTTAACTAAAAAATTATCATGTCTGACTTTACTAGTATTTTATTAAAAACAATTGAACCATTTCATTTATTAAATCATTGTTTTTATAAAAAATGGAATCAGGGTAAATTAAACCGGAGAGTGTTACAAGAATATTCAAAGCAGTATTTTCATCATGTTGATACTTTTCCAAGATGCATTAGTGCAATACACTCCAATTGTGAAAATTTAAAAAATAGACAAATTCTATTAGGTAACTTAATAGAAGAAGAGGCTAATGAAAATAGCCATCCCGATTTATGGCTTCAATTTGCCAATGGTTTAGGCGTTAACTCAAATGATGTTAGAAATGCTAAACTAAATCAAGAAACAGAAGACTTAATTACTGGCTTTTTAGCCCTCACAAAAGATTCCTATGCAAAGGGTTTAGGTGCTTTATATGCATACGAATACCAAATCCCAGAAATTGCGAAATCAAAAATTATTGGCTTATCTAAATTTTACGAAATCAATGATAGCAAAACGATCAAATTCTTTGAAGTTCATATTGATGCAGATGAGTGGCATTCACAAGAATGTTTTGATTTGTTAAAAAAGCTATCATCTAGCGAGGAGAAGGAGGTTGCCATTTATGGGGCAAAACAACTTTCAAAATTAATGTGGAATTTTTTAACTGGAATAGACAAAGCAACAGGCCATCTACAATAATATTGCTGTGATGAGTAATTCTGTCTAATAATGCAGCAGTAAGTTTATCCAATTTAAATACCTGAACCCAATCAGAAAATTGAAGGTTTGTCGTCATTATTAGAGAGTTGGTTTCATATATCGCTGATTAATAATATCATACATTAGTTCAGCACCTGTATTAGACAGAGGCACATATCCTATCTCATCTATTATTAATAATTTATATTTTGCTAATTTATTATGCAATCTTGATAAACTAAGTTCATCTCTTGCTTCCATTAAATCATTGGCTAATTTAGCAGCTGAGATAAAATGTACTGAGATATTTTTTTGGCAAGCTGAAGCCCTAAAGCTACCACTAAATATACTTTACCAGTCCCTACATTATCAAGTATTATTATATTTTATGCTTTTTCTATGAATTCATAATTTCCAAAATCTAATATTTTTTTGTTTATCTAAATTTGGGAGTTAACTAAAATCAAAACTATCTAATGTTTTTACTTTAGGAAAATTACCTCGTTTTAATTTATTCAAATATAGCTCTAATAGTGGATTACTCATATATTTTAATTATTTTTTAAAAAACTGTTATATTGTCCTAAAGATGGTGCATGTACTGTTATTACGGGTATATCTGCAAGTATTTCTTTATTTAATGATTCAATCTTCACATCCTTTTTATGATGTAATATTTGCTTAATAGAATCTACATTTATAACTCCTATTTTAAATGATTCAGTGATTGCTGATTTAATATCATCTTGGCTATGATGGCCTAGTAATTTTAGTATTTTTATGTATTCTCTTTTACCCTTAGAACCCTCATATTTATTTTCTAAAGCATTCCGTAATTTTTCAAATTCTTTTGGTAGATTTAAATCTTGCAATGGCTTTGCTTGATCTAATGCTCTGCTTTTTTGTGATAATATTGGTAAATAATGCAAATAATCGTAATTTTGCTAATTCCTTTTACTAATACTGCTCTTCTTATTTCTTCGTACATTTGCACCCTATACAATTTGGCACCTATATTTAGTTATTTACAACTAATATAGTGGTGCACTTTTCCGTGCCTATTTTCTTTTTTTATAAGC
>CAISOX010000019.1 GCA_903887235.1 uncultured Alphaproteobacteria bacterium
GCGAAATCGGAGAAAAAGAAAAGGAAAGTATATTAAGAATAAGTAATGAAGTATTAGAAGTAACTAGTACAATTTTAAAAAATGTAAAGAAGCCAGAACTTAATAACAATCACAGCTTCGATGTTGGAAAAATTATTAGTATAATCATAAGTGAATATCCATTTGAAAGTTATGAAAAAGGGATAGTACAATTAAAAATAAGGGATAATTATGAATTGGTAGGAGATAAGAGGCATTTTCAACAGTCAATTATAAATATGATAAGAAATGCATTACAATATATAGACGAATCAAAAGCTAAGAATGAGATAATAGTATCGGTATATAAGAAAAAGGAAGAAAGGATTATAGAAATATATGATAATGGATATGGAATTAAAAGAAGAGACATAGCAAGTTTATATAAGCCATTATTTACAACCAGGAAAACAGGGACAGGATTGGGATTATATTATTGCTATAATACAATAATTAATATGGGGGGAACAATAGAGTGCGATTCAGAAGAAAATCAATATACTAAATTTTTTATTAAATTTTAAACTACTATATATTAAAAATATTACATAAATGTTTGAATTTATAAAAATCTGATATAGTGTTTTTATTTGATATTAATTGAAATTTAATATGTTGCCAATCATATATTATGAAACGACTGTACTATATCTAGATGACAACAAAAAGTTTTTAAATCTGATTGAAAGTAGCAACATTTCAAATAGAAATGTGTTTTCTACAAATGCGGGAATTATAAAGGAACATATTAATAAGGAAAAAAACAATATTGCAATTACAGCTGAAGTTGATATTGGAGAAACTCAAGAGCGATATATTAAGTATAACTTATCTAATTTAAAGCTAAGGTTAGACGAGTCTAATAAAGAGAATGAAATTTCAGTTCTAGTAGTAGATTATGACATGCCAAAAGTTGATGGTATAAATTTTTGTAAAACTGTGAATAAAATTAATTCAAATATATATAAAATATTTTTAACTGGAGCAGCGGAAAAAGACGAAGTAATAAATGCCATGCAAGATGGTCTGATTGATTTTTATATTTCAAAATCAGATCAAAATTTGATGGATAAATTAAGACTAGCTGTATTAAAAGGTAAAAAAGAGTATTTTAGAAAAACTTGTAGAGAACTGCATAAAATCTTATTAAACAAAGGAATTTATAAAACTTATATAGATGATTTAAATTATATAAATTTCATGAATAATATAGTATCAAGCGAAACTATTGGTGAATATTGTTTGATTGAAGATATTGGCAGTTATTTTATGAAAGCGGAGAATAGGGAAAAATTGATTATTATATCTGATGAAGAAAAGCAAAAAGGTACAGTAGAGTATTTAAAAGATATGATTGATCAAAAGCTAGAAAGAGAAATATTAGAAGGCTTGCAAATTCTTGATAACTACAGTCTTGAAAATGACAAATTAGTTGATGGTAAAAGTATTATGTATGATAAATACATATGTCCATCGGAAGAGATCAAGGGTCTTGAAAAAGTATTTTTTATCACAAAAGTAATAAAAAATAACTAAAAGATTATTTTTTATGAATATAATTCATCTGTATTGCAAAGTCTATTGCTCCTTCAATGTAGCTTGCTAAAAGCTGGTTAGATGGTAAATTTTTAGAATAATAATTATAAATAACATCTGTTAATCGATCAAAAGTGTATTTAGAAATGACTACACCTTTTTCGTCAAGGTTTTTAGAAATCAATGAGAGTAAATAACTAAAATTATCAAAATTGTTTATAGAATGAGGTAATTTAATTCCAACGCTCTTATAATCCGATTCATCGATGCTAACATTTAAAATAGCGGCAATTTTGTCTATATACGCTCTTTTATTGGATGTGCCATTAATCACATTAATTACTGTATAGCGACTTAAACCTGTTTTATTGGCAATTTCATTATAAGAAGTTTTCTGTTCCTTAACAGCATTTTTTAATTTTATATTAATGTCGCTTGCCATCTTTAAGATATTAAAATCTAAATATGTCAATTTAATATCATAAATAAATAATTCGCGCAATTTCATATTTACAAATATAGCAATATAAGCTTATTCCCTAATTAAGATAATGTGGCTATAGAGTTAATATATTAAAAAATAATACATACTATTTAATAATAATCTTGCATTAGTATTAAAAATATATTATTAGAAGATAATGCAAATTGATGTGTAGAAATTTAAAATAAAATGCTAACAGAAGGATTAAAATATTTAAGAGATGCGGAAGCGATAATGTTAGACCGCATAGATCAGCTAGTGAGAGGAGAAATCACCGGCTACAAGTATAGAGAGGATGGATGGGTATGTAATAGCCTAATGTCATGGAATGAAATGCATATGCCATTATGGGGGAAGAATAAAGTCTATCTAGTAATTAAGGGCTTGGAAGATAAGGGTTTAGTAGAATCAGAAAAGAAATGCAAGAGCGAGTGGGACCATAGTAAATGGTACAGAATAAATTATGAGAAATGCAAAGAAATGGTAGAAGGGTATGCAAATAAGTAAATTTTACATATTAAGGCCGAGCATTGCGATAGAAATAGGAGAGGCAGAAGCTGCGATATTAGAAAAGATAGCAGTATATTGCAGAGGCAAAGCATCCAATCTTAAAGGAGAAGAGGGTAAATGGATCTATAATTCGGTTTCATCATGGAAGATTCAACATTTTCAGCATTGGAGCGAAAGTAAAATATACCGAGCACTTAAATCATTAGAGGAGCAAGGATTAATAAGAAGTAAGCAAGCCAGTTTCAGAGGGAGAGAAAATATCAGATGGTACACAGTAGAGGAAAAAGGTTACAAAATACTAAATGACAATATAAGGAAAAGCAATTCCGCAAAAAATAGCTGCGGAAGTTATGAAGAAAGTTACCTAGATGAATTTTACATCACAAGCTATGAACTAGAAAAAGATGTAGAGCCTATAAATTACAAATCATCACCATTCATTGGCAACTCATTGCATAATAAAAAACAGGCAATAAGTAATAGCCAAAAAAAGGCGAGTACAATTTCAGTATTTCAATTTGAAAATGATTCCCGTCAAAATGACGAGGGATATAATATAACAGAGAAAGGAACAGAAAAGACTTCTTCTAGGAGGAGTGAAGAAGAAAAATATTTTGAATTGGGAAAAAAGAAGAATCGAGAAATGGGTGAGACTTTAGCAGAAAGGGAAGATAGGGGTTACGAAAAAGAAAAGGGTAAAATAATTAGGAATTTAAATGATTTAATTGAAGAGGAAGTAGAAAGAAGGTTGAGAGAAAGGAGGCAGGAGGAGCTAGAGAAGGAAGTAGCAGAAGAAATGGAAAGACTATACAGAGAGTACGAGAAAATGCATGAAGATGATGGAACAAAGATACAAGGAGGATTTAATTTTAGTGAATTATTTGAAGCTTTAAAAAAGTATTCAACAATAAGAGAAGAAAACAAAGGTTTAGAAGCAAAAATAGAAGCGGAAGTAGGGGGAGAAGCGGAAGCTGAGATAGATACGGAAGTAAAAAAAGCAGAAGCAAATCCTGCTATTTCAACAAGCATAATAAACTCTGCTCATGTAAACAAAATCGCAGTAGCTAGGGTATCTGATATCCAAGAAGATAATCAATCAGTAACGCGAACAATGGTAGATTTGTGGAACAAGGTATTTGAGCATTCAGTTAGCCCAATCAAAGCCTATAGCAACAAAAAGAACCAGAAAACCTTATTAAATATCTACCAAATAATATTTAACAGCGATTTAAATAACTGGAGAGAATATGCACTTGCAGTCAATAGCAGCCAGTTTTTAATGGGAGAAAAGAAAACAAAGAATAACTTTAAAGCAGTATTTGGGTGGCTAATTAAACCTGAAACCATAGAAAAGATCCTAAGCGGAGAATATGGGGTAGGGGATAGGGAGCTAGACATGAATAACAAAGCAAGAAACGCAGAAATCAAAAAGGAGCAAAAAGTAACTGAATTAGAAAATAGGGTTACGAATAACCTAAAAGAAAATCTAAATGAGTTTAAAGAGTATGAAGAATTTAGAAGTTATGTAGAAAATGAAGGATATGAAGAAGATAACGACAAATACAAATTAGGAGTAGTTTTAAGGCGGATTCCAAAAAGAAACTTTCTGCATGGAGAGGAATATAAACTAATGAGAGATAGGCTGTTTGAATCCTATTTAATAAAGAAGCATACAGATCAAAGCAGGTTAGACATCAGGGATAAGCTAAGAGATGCAGTAAATAGCAGATCAGAAATATTCAACAAATCAAAAGATAAAAAAACTCAAATAACAAAAAGTTACTTAGAAGAAAATACAAAAAATTCATCGTTACTTGCAAGAGGAGTGAGTGGCAATCAAGCAACGCAAAATAAACAATTAAAATAGGAGCAAGTAATGATTAAACAAGCAAAAAAATATTTAGTAGTAGCAGTAATAACAACGAGTATGGGGAGCTTAGTAGGCTGCAACACTACAAGTAAGATGATCAAGCACGGAAAGTTGGAAGTAGAGACGAAGATGAGTGAAACAATATTCTTAGATCCAATTGATGATAATAAAAAAACAGTATTGCTACAAATCAGAAACACAAGTGATAAATCAGGATTAGAGATTGAATCTAAAATTAGGTCGGCGATAGAAAGCAAAGGTTATAGAATAGTAAATAGTACTGGGAGTGCAAATATAATGATCCAAGCAAATGTATTGCAAGTAGGAAAAAGCACATTAGAAAACCCATTCCAAGCATTAACTGGAGGCTATGGTAGTGGACTGGAAGGTTTTGCAACAGGAGCGGCACTTGCAGGAGCCACAGGAGGAAGTGGGAGAAGCATGCTTGGTATAGGATTGATTACAGGAATAGGCAATACAATATTAGATGCAGCAGTGGAAGTAGTGAACTTTACAATGATAACAGATTTACAAATAAGTGAGAAAGCAGATGGAGAATATGTCAGTGAGAGTAGTGATGCCAATTTAAAGCAAGGAACAAGTGTGTATAAAAAATCGACATGGGAGAAGAAGACAAATTGGAAGAAGTATCAAACGAGAATAATGAGTGTAGCAAAGAAAACCAATCTGAAATTTGAGGAAGCAGAGCCAAAGTTAACAGAAGGGCTAGTGAAATCAATATCAGGATTATTATAAACAAATAGTAAGGTAAATATGAGAGTTCAAGCAGGAAAATATATAAGAAAGTTTCAAGAAAACGTCGTAGTAAGTGGGGTAATAATAGAGGAGGCACATATAGGAATTAATCAGGAAAATGAGGTAACAGGAATTAGTTGGATGCATATAAGAGAATATAACTACAAGGAATGTGAGGTATTTATAAGGAGTGAAAGGATAGCAAGATATTGCAAAGAAAACATGGA
>CAISOX010000020.1 GCA_903887235.1 uncultured Alphaproteobacteria bacterium
AATTCTTGAAATATCACACCACAAAAAGAAGAAGGAACGAATTAGAGTTCTCGTATGTTTTTTTATGAAATTCTTGAAATATCACAACAGAAAAATAAAATAATGTTCATGTGGTTCTCGTAAAGATTTTTATCAAATTCTCAAAATATCACAGCAGAAAATAAATTAGGACATTCATATATTCAAATGTATCATTTTATTTTATTTATTTTCTCATCAGGATTTTATTGAAATTCTCAAAACTTCACACCAGAAAATATTTTTAATTCTCATAAGGATTTTAATGACATTCTTAAAATATCACAACAGAAAGAAGAAGGAACGATAATCAAGTTTAAAGCGCATAATGTCCATATGCCTTACTATCAATACCGTCCCATACTCGTTTAGTGTCTTTATTTCTCAATGCTACTTTGCTTTGTATGGTGGTATAGTTCATTAAATCTTTTGTTCTAAATCCAACAATTCCATTAATGGTTTTATCCTTGTTTTCTAATACGCAATCTTTATAGTCATTTAATGTCATCTGTTTCTTCACAATCATTTTAGGTATTCCTTTTAATTTCTTACTCTGTTCTAATTTTAATGAAACAGGTGTTTCAGTTTCAATAGCATATACTTTACTACGAACTCCTACAAATGTTTTAATTACTTTGTCGCCGGTTTCGTCTTTAAACTTACCAATAACTTTCTTATTGGTTTCATCGTATATTGGGTTTTGTTTGGTATATTCACTCATATCAAAGAATTCTCGCATTTCATACATATCTTTATAGAAGTCATCAGTTTTAATACAATATACAAGACTATCAGTATCAGTCATCATCAATTCAATATTTTCGTTATATCTTGGTTTCATTACATTATAATGAAAGTCGTACATATGATGCTTTGATAATTCTAATATCGTAAAACCTGCGTAAATAGGTTTATTTAAATGAACTATTTTCTTACTTAATTTCATAAGCATCATTTTATCCTCAACTAAAGTTTTACTACTATTAAAATTTGGTTTAGATACGTATTTTCTAAAGTATTGCTCGTCAAACGCTGTTTTGATTTCTATTCTATCTCTTACGTTCTCCATTGTTTTCCCGAACACCGCATTATTCATAAGTTTAAAATAATCTTTCTCAAAATCATTTTTAGCGACTTTTCTAAAATTAGTGTTCAAATCAATCCAAGGTTTTAACCAAGCAGACTGAGTAAATATAATAGCACGATGAATTTTTTTGATTTTCAAACCAAGCTTTAAATATAATTGTAAGTTTTTAATATGAACGATATAATCCTTTTTATCATTAAAAGTTCCACAAAGTTTATAACAAATATCACCTTTTGGTTGATATCTTTCACAAGCAAGGGGGTAATCATTATGTAAATCGTGTAATTCATTTGGATATTCTAAATCTACCTCTAATACTAATGCTTCATTGTCAGTTTCTTCATTATAGTTAATAATACTATCAATTGAAATGTCTTCACCTTTAACCCATTCAAATTTTTCCTGTGGTAATTTACAACTCATTGAAACTCCATAAAGATTATTCGCATCCAAATATGATATATAGGTTGATTTCTCATCTGGGTTATAATCGCTTAAATATTTATTATTGGCTTTTGCGTATTTCTTAAATATTACAGATTGACCCCCTCTAATTCCACGCTCGAAAAATTGATACATATCATTATCAGTCATTAAATCCAATTTAACATTTGTCTTTAAAAGCATAGCATCCCAACCGAATGAAGGAGTGCCAACGTAATGACAAGGGTCTAATTTATAAGTATCAATTGAAGTTTTGCGAAAATTCTCAAATACATCGGCTAAACCATTTACATCAATATTTAAATAGAAGTCGTGATATTCTTCGAATGTGGTAATATTTAAATCTTTGATAAGTTGCTGTATGTAATCCCATTCATCATTACTCAACGCTTCTAATTTTAATCGATTATTGAAATGTTCTTTTTTAAGTTCTGTGATAGGTAGTTTTAGTTTATCAACATTATCAAACCATTCATATGGAAAATATCCCTTTTTATTCATTAATTTGAATTCTTCGTTAGTCTTTGATAAACTCTTTAAGAAAACTTTATTTTCATTAGGGATATTTTTTATTAGATTATCTAATGATGATGACATAAATTTGAAACTGTCTAAGAAATGTAAATTGCCAATTGTAAAACATTTATAGCTTTCTTCATTATCTGGTAATATACTAATCTCTTTAACGTTTTTGTAGTTATATAATGACTTGAAGAATATGTTTTTATCATAATTAAGATTGTGGAAGAATACAGGAATTTTACAACAGTCTTTAATCTGGATATTGCACTCACTACAAATTGAAGAATGATATTTACCTGTAAAATGATTATGGTGTTTAACCTTGAAATTTCTAAAATTGAACGGTCTTTTACATACCCAACAATCATCAATGGATTTATGTTCTTCAATCTGTTCAGGTGTGATTATCATAGCTTTAAAATCTTTGTGTAGTTCTCGTGCTGTCTTCATATCTTCGATTAAAATATTTTCAATCATTTGAATTTGCTTAACAAACTCATCATTAGCGTCTAAACCCTTATAAATAAATTCATAGGTGTAATATTTATCAACTTGTTTATTTGGTAGAGAAATAGGGATATCACTAACTACGATAATTTTAAATGATACTCCAATATGTCCGTCGGTGAAATCAGTTTTTTCATTTTTGCTTTTAAATTGTAATGATATATCTTTGATGCTTTCGAAATCAGCATAAATTCTAACAGGACATTCATTGATATTTTTGTAATTCTTAAATTCCACAGTTGAATTCTCCTTCGGCATTTCTACTGCTTGACCAGCGATACAATATTTTGAATGCTTTTCCAATCCCTCTTTTGATGATGTTGTATATTGACAGCAATATTGACATACATAATTGGGATTATTATTACCATCATCAATTTTCATAAGTCTATTGAAATTTTTAATATATGTATAATGATTATTACCATTTCTATCACCGATGAATAACAGGTTGATTGATTTATAATCTTCATTTTCTCTATTCGATGAAACGTATAATGGGTATATGGCTGAATTATCTTCACCGAATACATTAATTCTTAATTGATTTCTTTTCTCAAAATGTATAATTTTATCTAATTTCATCGGCATATCCTTTTCATCATACTTCAATACTTTCAAATGGTCGTAATAATTATTAACTCTTTCAGGATGAGGTTTATCGCAAATATCTAAATAACCACATAATACCGAATAAATAAAGCAATTGTTATCATCATTTTTAATATTAATTACTGCCTTTTTATTAGCAATATATTCAGGTAATGCAATGTATGAAGAACCATTCAGGGGTTTAGTTTTATAGATATCAATATATATTTCTTTAATTTCTACTACACCTTTATTATACTCTTCACATAAATAATCAAACTTTCCATAAATCACTTCAAAGTATTTATATATATCATATTTATTAAAAATTATAACTGATTTAAAAATTTCTTTAAAAGCATAAAATCGTCCTTCTTGGATATCATGAATTGTTATATTAAATCCAATATTGAGTTTATAACCACTTTTGAATTCTTCTAATTTTTGAATTAGATATTTAACAATTTTATAGTATTGCAATACTTCTACCATATCATTAACATTCAAATATATATATTTACCCGTATCAGGGTCAAACCTTTTCATACTACTTGGTAAATGATTGACTAAAGTATAACTAAATTTAGTATTCCATACTTTAGAGGGGTTTAATGTGAATAATTGGTCTCTGCTATTTCTAGTTTCTTGTAAGTGTCTTCTTTTTTGAGCATAATAGAAGTCTTGAATAATTTTAGCACTTTTATTATGTTTTTCAATGGCTTTCTTACTCATTCGTGGTTTTCTTGGTTTTTTAGGTCCTGCTGTTGGGTTTCGTTTTCTTTCTACATATTCCTTTTGAACTGTTATTTGTTTTTTTCTAACTTCAGTTTTTGCTTTAAATTCTGGCTTTATATTTAACCGAGATTTGAGGGTTTCAATTGCATTATTATATCCGCCATTTTCAGCGATATATTGCTTGAAGTCTTTTCGTCTTCTATCGGGAGTAATACCCAAATGCTTGATAATATCCTTTTTTAATACCTTACTTAATTTCATTTCTGTCATTCTTTATTATTAGAAAAGAAATTAATTTATCTTAACTAAATAATATTATCTTAACTTTAAATCATTTTTTTTATGATTTACAAAAAAATTAATACAAATTTATTTCCAATTTTTTCAATCTTCTATTTTCTCTCTCCAAATATTTAGCGGGATTTTCAATTTTTTCTTTTTCGAGTTTTTCAGTTTTCTTCAATTGATAATATTCCTTTTTATATTGTAATATCTTCTTCTTGTATTCTTCATCGTTATTATATCTATTCTGGATATATTCACATACTCGTTTTCGTTCCTTCTCATAAAATTCAGGATTACTTTTAATTTTAGCATTATAGTATTTAGCGTTATATGACTTTTTTGCGATTTTATTGTCATTGGGGGTCTCCACCATTTCATTGAGGGTCTCCGCCATTTCTTAACTATAATATATAATAACATAATAATTTTAAATCATTTTTTTATGATTTATTTCCAATTTTTTCAATCTTCTATTTTCTCTCTCCAAATATTTAGCGGACTTTTAAGAATTATATAATGTAGTTTTAATATATGTTATTAAATCGCGTATATCTTTATATTTAATACTACCTATGATATCATTTATATATAAAATATCATCATTATTCTCATCAAGTTCTGATTTTATATACATATCTCCAAATTTATCAATATAAAAATAATTTTTTGTTGTTTTATCATAAATCTCTAAAATAATCTCAAAATTTAAATTATTATATAAACATACGCTTAAATCAATGTCTAATTGGTGGCATTTTGATTTATTTAAAATATTAATAAAATTATTTTCAATTTCTTCAGGTAATTTCATATTAGACCATTTTGAAGTAATGTGTATATCTGAGTAATAATAATAATATGGATTATCATTTAATATTAACTCCTTTGGAAATTTTCCAAACATCTTTTTTAATAATATCATATTATCTATATTCGTAATTTGTTTATTAAATATTTTTTTAAGGTCATTATTATCTGTTTCTGACTTGAACCAATCATATTTTCTCTCATTAAATGTAAAATCTTTAATTATATTTCTTATTTCTATAGGTAAATCTAAAAATTCAATTGGTTTTTTAGGTTTAATGGGTTCAAGCGATATAATAGGTTCAATAGGTTCAAGCGATATAATGGGTTCAATGGGTTCAAGCGATATAATGGGTTCAATGGGTTCAACCGATATAATGGGTTCAATGGGTTCAAGCGATATAATGGGTTCAATGGGTTCAACCGATATAATGGGTTCAATGGGTTCAACCGGATTTTTAATTATCAATTGTTTTTTAGTTTTAGTATTGGTTAATATTAAATCCCCCAAATGGGTTATTTCTCCTTCAATTCGTTTGATTACTTCCTCGGCACTTTCTAATAATAGGCTGTTCATTCTTTATTATATATATAGAAAATAATTTTTCTTAACTTTACTTTTTATAAATCTATAAACTTTTCATAATCTTCATAAGAGCAAGTCCAAGTTTTATCCGTAGTATGCCATCTCATTGACTTATATCTGGATTTGAATAAATCTTTATCGTCATATTCAACTTGTATTTTGATTATTTTATATGGTTTTAATTCATCAATCATTTCATCGATAAACCATAATTTTGTTTTAGCGTCCCATTTAATTTTATAGAGTTCCTTCAATTCATCTTTTTTTTCATAGGGGACTAATAAATAAATTTTACCCATTTAATAATATTGTAGAAATTAAAGCTATTTTACCGACTTATTGGAAATTATTGAAACTTTAAAATATTCATCAAGCGTAATTAATTTTTTAATTCTAATATCATTATCATTCTTATACACATCATATTCTAACCTTTCCAAACTGATTAATCGTTTCTTTCTCATTAAATTCTCTAATTTAAAAATAGAGAATAAAATGAATGGTTCATTTCCTTATACATCGTCTTGGATTGGTTCGATTGGTGAATATGGTATTTATGAATACTTAAATCAAATAAGTAGTAATACATCAAATTATACGACTAACACCAGTAATATTTTAGAAAGTCATATACAATCTCAAATATATAATACTAGTAATATTTTACAAACTCAAATAACCAATACAAGCAATCTCATTTATAAAGACGCACATTCAAATACTATTGTTAGAATTAGTGCAACAAATAAAAATGGAAATATATTTGGTAGTCCTGTTGAAATGTTATTTCATACAGTTGATGGAAATTGCAATACAAAAATAAATGAAGATGGTGAATTAATGGTTTATCATCCAGTTGCACCATTACCAGCAGGTTTTTCGCCAGGTTGGTGGGGAGTTGAAAATAGAATTGCAAATGTTATAATTGATACTCAAGGATTGCGATTTGATGTCACGAATTTACAAGCAGCAACAGCAACTACAGCGATAACAAACACATCAACGGCATCGGCAGCAGTAGCAGGAGCAGCAGCAGGAGCAGCAACAGCAACAGCAACTACAGCAGCGGTAGGAGCTACAATAGCCGGTGGTGATTATGGGACAGTAGCATTAGGTGTTGCAGGTGGGGCTTTATTTTCAGTATTAGGATATTTATCATATCAAG
>CAISOX010000021.1 GCA_903887235.1 uncultured Alphaproteobacteria bacterium
AAATAGCCTATTCGCATATTTTGCATTCTCAACAACCCATACTAATAAAAAGTTTTTAGTTGCTAATATTTGTAATTTTTGTGAGCTGATTTTCTTATTTTATTGACTTTTTAGTGGTGCACTTTTGCGTGCCTATGGTGCTGCACTTTTACTTTCTTATTGACAATTTAAACTCTTTTGTGTAACTTTTTTGTTTACTCATTTTTTTACCAATATTTTTATTACATTATTTATATATTTTTATATTAAATATGTCTCTCTTATATTGGTCTGATTTTTGGGGGTCACTTCATAGAAAGCACCCCAAATTATTCTTATGAACTTATATTTTAATGTAACAGTGGAGGTAAAGCATGGACGACAAGTATATAATGCCAGAAATTACAAGAAGAAAAATGGAGGAACAATTGCAAAATCAATTTAATATGATGAAAAGAGCTGAGGAAGCAGCTACTTATGAAACAGATACCTTAGCTAAAAAATTAAAAGAAGAGGCTTCTTATATAAATCCAGAAGAAAAAAAAAGGTTAGATAAGTTATATGAAGAAATAGAAAATAAAAATAGTCATACTGAGCTTAGTCCAGAAGTAAAAGAAGCGTTATCATCAATATTTAGTGAAGGCGAGTAGTTAATTGTCTATTACAAATTTTTGTCAGACAGAAAAATGGGCTCTTTGATAAATCTATTAATAGACATCGGTGTCTACTAATAGGAGAGCATTCAAAAGTGAGGGCAAAATTTATTTGTCATAAGTTATGTCATAAGTTCGTCACAAGTTTCAAAGTATATATTCGATTGTTAGTATGGCCTTTTGCATCTAATAAATTCATATCTAATAGCTCTTTTAGTTCCCTTTGTAATGTCCTTTTACTTGCTTCAAGGCATAGACTTTCATAAATTTTTATATTTATTTCTCCAAATTCTATAATATAATTTATTAAGCTAATTTGCCTTGCAGATAATTTATTATTTTCTTTCAAATGCTCATATTTTGTAAATGTAGCACTTTTTTGCTGTATTTCTGTTATTTGTGATGATAATGCATTTGTAAAATATTCAAGCCACTGAGTCATATCCATATTATTCTTTCTCACACTTTGTATAGCTTCATAATATTTCAATCTATTGCGATCATAATATTCACTTAAAGTGAATAACTTTTTAAAATCATATCCTTTTTTATATAGGCAAAGCGTTGAGAGTAATCTTGCTGTTCTGCCATTACCATCTAAAAATGGATGAATGTGAACTAGTTGGAACTGTGCTATCCCCGCTATAATAATATCACTTATATCTGTAACTTGGTTAATATATTCTATCAATTCTTGCATCATTATCCCAATTTCATATACAGGAGGTGGTGTATATATAATTTCTTGCGTTTTTGAATTAACTACGTAATTTTGTATTTTCCTATATTCACCTGGTGCTGCTGCATTGCCACGTACTTGATATACAAGCTTTTTATGTATTTCTCTTATTAAAGACTCAGTTACTGGACTTCCATCATTTAAATATTCACTTACTAAATTAAAAGCATAGGTATAATTTTTAACTTCTTGAATATCATCTGGATTCGCATTTTCAATAACCTCTCCACGAACCACTCTTTTTGACTGGTCTAAGGTTAATTGAGTGCCTTCTATATGAGTTGTATGATATGCTTCTAGTATCAAAGCTCTATTTTGCAGTTGTCCTAAAAGTTCTTTGGATAAATTAATCGCATCAAAAAACCCTCTAGCTCTTTCTATTTTACTTATAGCACTTGTAATTTTATTTGTTATTTTAAATTCAGCTGTATATTTCATATTACTTTTCACCATTATATTACGCTGCTAAATTTCCTACTGATTGCGTATCATTAGAATGATTTATATTTGGATACCATCGATAAAATGCAGCTTTTAATTCATTATTAAGAGTAGATATTCTTACTTGAATCATTCTATGCGCTCCTTCCTGCGTCCATCTCATCTGCTGTTTCTTAACCATTCTTTTGCTAATTACTTCATTAACTGTAGATTCGACAAAAGATGTAGAAATAGTCTCTCCGTATTTATATTTTTCTGCATAATTAGTGATAAGGTGCTGATTTGATTTTATATAATTATAAAATTCATCTGCATATTTCCAAAACTTATATCTCTTACTGCTTTTATCTATCTCATTCTCATATAAATCTTCAGAAAATGAATCTATCTTATCAAGCGCCTTTCTAACATTACCATGCCATATATTCCATTTTATACTTTCTAGCTGCTTAGATAACTCTTCCTTTAAAACATCTTGTAAACCTTTGATCATCTGTTTCAGTACAGTTATTCGCATTGTAATATGAAACCAATCTAATAAGTGTTCTGAATAAGGAGCTATGTGTTTTTGAAGATTTTTTACTGTATCTCCTCCATCTGATAAGAAAACAATTTCTTGATTCATTTGAAAGCCCTGTTTCTGCAACATTGTATTTAATCTAGATTTTGGCTTATCATCATATTTACATACAAAACCAAAACGTTTTGATGATTGCGTTTCATGTAAACTTTTACCAACTATAGCCTCAAACCATCCAGCTTTTCTATTATCTCCTTCTCTTGCATGTATATATCCACCATCTATACCCACCGTTAAGGATGTGGTTGGAGGAGGGAGATTGCTCCACTCTTCCTCACACCCATTAATATAACAATCTTGCTCTTCTCCGATTTCTGCATCTAATCGTTTTGCTGCTTTATGCGTTGTGTTGTATATACTGGAAATATTAGCATGTATAGGCAATACATCTTCGAGGATATTTGCTGCCATACCATACGATACTAAAGATGCCCATTTTGTCTGTAAATATTCAAATTCAGGGGACGTTCTTTCAGAAATTATCTGTGATAATAGGCTAAAACTTTTTTGCTCGTTACCTTTGCAGCAAGAACACGTGTACAGCCTTGGATTTTGCAGTTTAATTTTACCAAATAATGTTCGATATACTATTTTATTATAACCTTTGATTTTACGCTCTTTATTACATTGTTTACATTGCTTATTTTTGGCAATATATTGCTCTATTTGCTGCTGGATAAGCTCAAATTGAATGTTTTTCAACAGTATCTTGCTTCCCTCTATTGTTAACCCCAATGTATCAGAAGTTAAATCATTTCTTCTAAATTCTGCAATAGGTTTGATAATTGCAGGATCACCATTTTCATGATCTATATTAAGTTGTATGGATATTTTCATAAATAAATTACCTCATCAAATGCCTCTTGCCAACGCTCATCCCCTTTTGCATACAAAGTTAAAAACTTATTAATTTCTTTACGCTCGTATTTATCAATATTTAACCAATAATAAGCTTCTCGCAACTCTCCTCTGTCAAAAGCTTCGCTTAGTGTCTTTTTAGAGTTTTTTTTATCAGTTAAAGTTTTTAAAAATTCTATTAAAATATCATCAGCTTTTATTGCCCAATAATCCTTAAGTTCACTAAATCGATAAGGTCCCCCGCATTCTTCATCAGGAGATGCACCACTACCTGAAATACAAGTAGGATATAATTTTTGCTTTTGAGGTAATTCAATTTTTTCAAGACGAATTTCAAATTCCCATCTTGCCGTAAAATCATAGCTATATAAAAACTTTTCATTCTTTTTAAATTTCAAATCTTCCAATTTTATATTGGAGCCATATTTACCATTAGGGGAAGCATTACCTATCATGTTGAATATGCTATATCTCTTACTATGTATAATAAATTCATTTAAATGATAATCTGTCCATCCCATTAACATTTGTATCACATAATGTAAATCTTTGAGAGTTTTATCACTTTGAATCATAAATCTACGCCAAATCATAGGATTTACATCTTTAAGCCGGACTTTAAATTGGTAAATTTTAATATTATTCATAAGTACCAGCCTATCTTTCCGTTGTACACGACTAATCTATAAATAACTTATTATATATTATTAAATAAATCCACCTTTTACTCTCCCTTATTCTATTTTGCCCTCACTTTTGAATGCTCTCTTTTATGAGGTTCCAATTTAGATTTACCAGCTCCTTTAGGTCTACCAAGTTTAACACCTTGGGCTTTTTTTGCAGCAAGTGCTACTTTTGTTCTGTCACTAATTAAATCTCTTTCAAGTTCTGCAAATAACCCAAACATTGTAATTGAGACCTTAGATTGGATAGAGTGCTTATTTTGTAAATTGATACCTTCCTTGATAGTAATAAGCTTTACTTTTTTTTCAATTAAGCAATTAACAATTTTTAAAATTTCTGAAAGACTTCTACCCAGTCTTGATAATTCAGTAATGATTAAAATATCATTTTCTTGAAGAGTAGCAAAAACTTCATTAATTTTTCGCTCATTTTGATTTTTTCTTGAAGAAATTTCAACTTCTATAAATTTATCAACAATAAAACTATTTTTTCTAGCAAATTCATTAATAGAATTTTTTTGATTTTTTAAATCTTGCAAGGAAGTAGAGATTCTAATATATCCTAAGATCATTAATCACAAGGAGTAAAGAGATTGTTATTAATGGCTGATTTATCAAAAGAAAAAGTCTGCTTGTATCCCAAATTATAATTAAGCTTAGAAATAAGAGAATCAGAAAAATCTGTATTTTTAAGTTCATATTCTTCAAGAGCGAGCCAAAGCACGTTATGATATTCAAAAGCAAATTCTTCAGTAGAAAGTATAATTCTAATAGTTGAGGAGATTTGTTGTTGAGTGTATTTATAACCTTTTTCTAAAACCCAGATAAATTCACATAAAACAATATTGTTTATAAAAATAGATTGGG
>CAISOX010000022.1 GCA_903887235.1 uncultured Alphaproteobacteria bacterium
CAGCTGCATCTCTATGGTTGATGGTCTTTTTAGGTGTTGTTTTGTGTATTATTGTAGCTCTTTTCGTATATTAGGCTAATCGGCACCGTCATGTCTCTCTTTTTGAGTCGATTTTGGTCTGACGACTTTGGATCACTTCAATGTCAGTTGCTGCGGGTAGCGAAGTCAAGCTGTTATTACAATCCTAAAGGTGAAGGTTTAGAAAATCTAGAGCTCATGAAAAAAATAGATGAGCTTTATTTAAAACATCAATTTTACGGCTCTAGACAAATGAGTTTGCATTTAAAAAAAGAGGGTAAATCCGCTTCTAGACATAAGATAAGAAGGTTGATAAGAATAATGGGAATAAGTACTATCTATTAAAAACCCAATACTAGTAAAAAGAATAGTCAGCATAAAATATATCCATATTTATTACGAGATAAAGTCATCAGTAAAGCGAATGAAGTCTGGTGTAGTGATATCACTTATATCCCGATGAACAGAGGCTTTATGTATTTGGTAGTAGTAATGGACTGGGCTTCTAGAAAAGTGTTGTCATGGAGATTATCGAATACTCTGGATACTTCTTTTTGCTTAGATGTATTAGAAGAAGCGATATATCTATATGGCAATCCAGATATTTTCAATACTGATCAGGGTTCTCAATTTACCAGTTATGACTTTACAAACATAATCAAAAGCCATGATATACAAATATCTATGGATGGCAAAGGATGCTGGATGGATAATGTTTTTATCGAAAGATTGTGGAGATCTCTTAAATATGAATGTATATATCTTCAAGAGTTTGATCATGTTAGTCAATTAAGAGCAGCTATTGCTAACTGGTTGAAGTTTTATAATAACTATAGACCACATTCAACATTTGCTGGACTTACTCCACAAGAGGTTTATTATGGAGGTAATTCTAATGCTTTAAAGCCAAAGAATAACAAGTTTGCAGCTTAATTTTAAACATGGAATTTATCCTTTGCATTGCTGCATTACTGTCCAACCAACTAGGACCACCTCTTTAGATAATTGTCAAATAAGAATCACCAAAGGCAAAGGAAAAAAAGATCGTATAGTTCCGTTTCCAAAAGTATTTATGGAAGTGTTAGCTGTGCATATGGACGGTGCAAAAAAGAAAAAGCCACATATTTATTTAATCTGTTCGAAAAAAACCATATTCTGATAGAGGAATAAGAAAAATAATGCAAAAATATACAGAAGAAGCTGGTATTGAGCACTCTATATCTCCACATAAATTACGCCATTTTTTATTTACTTGGCTAAAAAGAAAAGGTGTGGATGACGCTCTAATACAACCATATTCCGGCCATCAACAACGTTCTTCTTTAGAAGTGTATTCAAAATTATCTCTAAGCGATTGCCAAGAAGAATATGATTCAGACAATTCAAGCATCTCTCGCTATAGAAGGTAACATGCTTAATGAAAAGCAAATTACCTCTATTATTAATGCAAAAAGGGTTTTAGCACCAAAAAAGGATATAATAGAAGTAAAAAACGCTATTGAAGTTTATAGTAAACTTCATATGTGGAACCCCTTGGATATAAAGGATTTTAAAAAAGCCCATGCTCTACTTATGAAAAATTTATTGGATACAGTTGGCGAATGGAGAACTACTGGGGTTGGTATTTTTAAAAAACAAAAAGTAGCGCATATAGCGCCTCCAGCTAAAAGAGTTGCCAGTTTAATGGAAAATTTATTTAATTTTTTAAAAATCGATAAAGAGACTTCATGGCTATTAAAAGCGTGTATATTTCATTATGAAATGGAGTTTATACACCCATTTTTAGACGGGAACGGTAGAATGGGAAGGTTGTGGCAGCAACTATTATTAATGAGGGAAAATCAAATATTTGGGTACATTCCTGTAGAATTTATTATTAAGCAAAATCAAGAACAGTATTATGAGTCTCTGGGAGTATGTGATCAAAATAGAGAATCTACTGTATTTATTGAATTTTCTTTAGAACAAATTTTAATAACTCTAAAAATGTACACAGAAACTATAACTTCGCAAATTAATACTGTTGCAGAAAGGCTAAATTATGCTAAGGAGTATTTAAAAGACTGGTTTACTAGAAAGGAGTATATAATCTTACATAAAGATATTTCTTCGGCAACAGCCAGCAGGGATTTAAAAGAAGGTATAGAAAAAAATGTTTTATTTAAAAAAGGGAGATTCAATCAGGCAAAATACAAGTTCATATTATAAAAAAGAAACGGCCGTTTTATAAAGAGATTATTTATCAATGAATCGCTGCTTTTTCTTGTCTATTATTATAAAGTATAAATAGCTTTTTACCTTTTCTTGAATAAAGTTCTTTTTTACTCTAATTTTTGTTCTTATTTTACCCTTAATTAAGAGATGTTACTACACTTTGTTCTTTTGTAGTGCATCTACTTAATAACTGGTTGCTATTATATTTTTATTACTATAATGTATACTATTTGTTAACTTATACATTATTCTTATGGAAAAGTCTTTATACTCTACTATGAATGAAAAAGGACAGATAACTATCCCTGCACTTATTAGAAATAAACTACGACTAAAAGCTAGTAATAAATTTGAATTCATTAATAAGGGTGATTCTATTATTATGCTCCCTGTTAATAAATCTCTCAAAGATTTAAAAGGATTTCTTCCTAAGCCAGATAAAGCATTATCTTGTGATGAAATGAATGAAATTATTAAAAATAAGTAAATGATCGCAATTGATACTAATATTCTTGTCAGGTATATAACTCAAGACGATCTGCAACAAGCCGAAGCTGCTGAAAACTTATTGGCAATTTATAACAATAACCCCCAATCTATTTTTATAAATAATATTGTTTTATGTGAATTTATCTGGGTTTTAGAAAAAGGTTATAAATACACTCAACAACAAATCTCATCAACTATTAGAATTATACTTTCTACTGAAGAATTTGCTTTTGAATATCATAACGTGCTTTGGCTCGC
>CAISOX010000023.1 GCA_903887235.1 uncultured Alphaproteobacteria bacterium
CGATTATTAACTATATTTGGATTGAAATCCAGTGTTTTTTCTGCAATCGTTACAGTTAAGTTTAACCAGCGTTTTATTGAACTGACAAATGAGCAAGAGGAAGGTATATTTACTTTCAGAAAGTGAGATTTCTGATATCTACGATATTCCAGACTTCAATAAATTGGAAAAAGAAATTTACTTTACTCTTGATGAATCTGAAAGAAAAATACTTGATTCATTCAAAACGCAAAATACAAAAACATTTTTTATACTACAATTAGGTTATTTTAAAGCAAAGCACAGATTTTTTCAGATTAAATTTGATAATGTTAAAAGTGATATTCGTTATATAGCAAAAAAACACTTCAATAATAGGCAAGTGATATATCATAATATTAATAGAGCGCGAACATTTTATCAAAAAAATATAATTTTAAATCACCTGAAATATCACGAATGCTCTGAAGAAAATTATACCAAAATAAGAAAGCAATACATAGAAATAATTAAACGCTATCCTAAGCCACGTAATACTGTGAGAGAATTAATAGCTTATTGTGACAATCAAAACATTATACTCCCAAACTATCGGAAATTACAAGATTTATACACCGAAGCATTTCAATCAGAATTACAAAGAATATCAAAAATTATAACAACATTTCCAATTGAAGTTAGCGAAAAAATAGATAAATTAATTACCAATGATGATGGGATATTATCGCTAAATGATGTGCGTTATGATCAAAAAGATTTTACTTATACAGAAATAATTGAGGAAGTAAAAAAAGTACAAGAGCTTAGTTCTATATATAAATTTTGCAAAGTACAAATCCCCAAATTAGGGTTATCCCAAAATGCCATTAGATATTATAGCGGTAATATTGAGCAATACCCAATATCTAGGTTACGCAAGCTGTTAAAAAACCAACAATATTTATACGCTATATGCTATATCTACCATAGATATCAGATGTTTATGGATAATTTAATCTCCAGTTTCATGCATCATAGCGTCAAATTAGAAGGTGTTGCAAAAGATTTTGCAGATACTGAATTTGCATCGCATATAGGTAAAATTGTTAAAAAATATCCCAAGTTAACTAAGTTTTTCAGGTGGTTTCCAGGATATGAGCATAAAAAAATACAACAAGAGGAGTTTTATAAAGAAGCTTATGAAATTGTTGAGAAGGAAGATTTTGAAAAATTTGCAAAATTTTTTGAGAGGTCAGACTTTGATATTAAGGCTGTAAAATGGGAGTTTATCGAAAATTCTTCACGATCAACAGCCTTATATTTAAGACCTATTATTTTATCTGTAAATTTTGAGCATTATTCTCCTGATAATACAATTATGTCATTGGTTAAAATTATTAAAAATCATTATTTCGCTGGCAAAAGCCCTGTGAAATTGCATATTTCAGGCGATGAAGCTCTGAATATACCAGCCTCTATATTAAAATATTTAAAAAGTAATGCAGAAGATATTTATCTAAATCCATATCGATTTGAGTACTATGTTTATCAAAAAATTTATCATCATTTATATCGTGGAAGAGTTTTTTGCAATGATAGTGTTTCCTATCGTGATATAGATGCGGATCTTATCCCAGAAAATATGGTGGAAAAGGCTATAGAAACAGTGAAGCAATATGGTTATACTAAGATAGCGATATATTGTTCTGAGCACTTAGATCAAAAACTATCTGAATTAACCCATGCTTGGCAAAATCTTTACAAAAATATCGACAACAATAAGGGAATAAATATTATTCATATGCCTGATGGCTCTATAGAATGGCAATTAAATTACGATACCAGCGAGAAATTGGATGATGTATTTTTCAAAAATATACCAAAACTAGATATTGCAGATATATTTATCTTTATCGATAGTATAATGCATATTTTTGAGGGATTAACACATATTAAGGGACGTTATCTCAAAAGACTAAAGCCTGTGCCTATCAATGTTATAGCGTGCGTATTATCTGAGGCATTTGGCTTCGGTATTAAAAAAATGTCTGAAATGTGTGATCTAAAATTTAGTGCGTTGCGTAGCACAAAAGAAGATTTTATTAGGTTTGAAACTTTATATAAAGTTAATGAAATA
>CAISOX010000024.1 GCA_903887235.1 uncultured Alphaproteobacteria bacterium
CCATTACTAATGCAAATAAAAAGGAAAAATATAATGCCTATCAAATAGCCGGTATGCCATATCCATATCTAGCAGAAATGCAACATAGCTTTGTAATTGGTGCAAATGGTACAGGTAAAACAATATTAATTAGTCAAATTGTGGAGCAAATAAGAGAAAGGGGAGATAAGGCCATTATTTATGATAAGAAAGGGGATTATACTAAATGGTTTTACAATCCAAAAAAGGATAAAATATTAAATCCATTTGATCAAAGAAGCGAATCATGGAGCTTATTATCTGAAATAGAAAATATCGTTGGTATCAAACAATTATCAAAAGCCTTCATTCCTGAAAAAGAAAACCCAGGAGGAGAGGGTAAAATATGGGATGAAGCTGGTAGACTAGCATTTACTGAAATAGTAAGTAAGCTTTATTCACAAGGAGAGATCTTAACTAATAGGGAGATAGTGGATAGAATTCTTAAAAGCACTATGAAAGAAGTCGCTAAGGCTCTTAAAAATACTTATGGCCAGGCAATAGTTGATCCTAATTCACCAAGAACTGCATCGAGTGTATTATTTGTAATTGCTGCTCATTTTAATAGTTTGAAATTAACCAATAGTAAACCAGGAGAGAGCTTTTCTATCAGAGATTGGCTGCTTGGGGATGAGCAAGATTCTATGCTCTTTTTAACATCGCAGGAGAATTTATCAGGCGAACTTGCACCACTTCAAACAGCTTGGATGGAGATTGTGATAGGTGCAATATTAAGTAAGCCAGCAGATAGTGATAAAAAAACCTGGGTTATTATAGATGAGCTACCAGCTATCAATAAAATACCATCACTGGGAAATGCATTAGCTACTACTAGAAGTTATGGTGGGTGCTTTGTACTTGGTATGCAAAATATTGCGCAACTAAGAGAAGTATATGGAAGAAATGCGGCTCAAAATATCAGTTCTGAATGTAATACTAGATGCATATTTCAGTCTAATGACTCAGATACAGCAAAATGGATGTCAGATAATATTGGGGATATAGAAGTGAGTGAATTTAAAGAGGGTCTTTCTTATGGAGCAAATACAATAAGAGATGGTGTGAGCGTTAGTAAGCAAGATAAAGTGAAGCCAATATTGCTGCCGTCTGAGATATTGAATATGAGCAGATTGAATTTAATACTAAAGATGCCAGACCATCCTGCAGTAAAAGCAAAAGTGAAGCATAAAAAAAGAGAGGCTATAGTTGAGCCATTCATAAAAAATCATGAAATAGTAGAAGATTTAAAATCTGCTTATGATGATGTTGAAGAAGTAAGTAATGAAGGTGAGGAAAGTGGGAATAAGAGAGGCAATAAAAACTCAGCTGGTAATGCAGAGGGTAAAAAAGAACTGGCAAGCAAAAATCAAAATAATCAAACCATTATATAGAGGTATTAATATGGCAGAATCAAAAGGTACAATGATTGGAATAAGAGTAAGTGAAGAGGAGAAAGAATTGTTGACACAGGAGGCCGGTAAACTAGGAATGAGTCTTAGTCAATACGTTAGATACAAGGCTCTAGAAGAAGATAGTGTAAAAGAAAATCAGCAAAAAACAGTAAATGAGTTTTTGGATAAGTATATAGCAAAAATGTCCAGATTAATCATAGATGGATGGGTTCATACAAAAGCAATGGCTTTAAATAATTTGTCAAAAGAGCAAAAGGAGGATGCTCATCAGATGTCATTGAGCGAATTTAAAAAAATGGGGGTAGCAAAATGGGAAGAGAAATACGGAGAAAAAACGGCAAGAATAAACAAGGAAGATGATAGAAATGATTAAAAAATTTAAGAATTTAATAAAAGAAAGTCCAGGATTATTAGTAATTATTATTTTTGGAGCTGTGGTCATGAAATATGGCTTTAATGAAGGAACAGAAGATTATAGGGTAATAGATGGAGATACTATAGTTTTAAATGGAGAAAAAGTAAGGTTAAATGCTATTGATGCTCCAGAGATAAAGCAGATTTGCAGAGATTACGCAGATAAAGAGATAGAATGTGGCAAAATTGCTAAAGAAAAGCTAAGGGAAATTATTGGCCACAATAAAGTAAAATGCAATATCAAAGGCAAGGATTTATACAATAGGAGTTTAGGGTATTGTTATGTAGGAAATATAAATATTAATAAAGAAATGGTTAGAAGGGGATATGCTTATGCTAGATATTCTAAAATATTTATAAATGAAGAAAAAGAGGCAAAGAAAAAAGGGGTTTTTGGGTTGGTAAATTTACAGATCCAGCAAGCTGGAGACAAGGTAGTCAATCTAGTAAAAAGCAGAATAGAGCATATAACTAACTAATAAATAGAGAAAATAATGCATTATGGTAATATGTATGGTATTATATATGGTAATTATATAATTATAATTTAATTAGTAATATGAAAATAGAAAATCAAAAAGTAACTGCTTATATTCCAAAGGAATTGCTGTGTAAGGCGCAAGATATTACTAAATGTGGCATTACTGAAACTTTGAAGTTTGGGCTTGAGAAAGTCTTGCAAACAAAAAATTATCAGAAGTTAGGAGAATTATACGGAAAATATAGTTCAAAGCTGGATTTAGCTAAGCTTAGAGAGGATAGATGATAGCAGTAGATACGAGTAGCATGATATCTTACATGAAAGGAGAGGAGGGTAAGGATATAGATGTATTAAGATCATGTATATTAGCTGAGAATTTAGTACTGCCTCCAGTTGTATTATCTGAGCTATTAAGCGATCATAATTTGCCTATTCATATAAATGAGATATTAGTTAAATTGCCACTGCTGGAAATAAAAGAAGGTTACTGGGAAAGAGTAGGATTATTAAGAGCTAAAGTGTTATCAAAAGGATTAAAAGCGAGGATGGCTGATAGTTTAATTGCAGGCTGTTGTATAGATCATGATAAAAAATTAATCACAAGAGATAAAGATTTTATAAAATTTTCGCAATATTGTGATTTAGATATAATATTAAAGTAGTTATATAAAGTAGTTATGACAGCACGAATAAGGTCAATATCTAGTGCAGGAAATGCTGGTAAATATTTTTACTTTTTAGAAAGGAATTATGAGTGTGATAAGGGGTGGGAGCAAAATGAAGTAACAAAAGAGCTAGGGCTTGAAAAGATCACCAGAGAAAATTTAGAAAATGTCTTAAATGGTAAAGTTAAAGATGGCGTATATCTTGGTCGCATGACTGGGGAAGGGCTAAAACATCATCCAGGACAAGAAATAACATTTACAGCACCTAAAAGTGTGTCAATCATGGGATTAGTCGCTGAAGATAAAAGATTACTTGAAGCTCATGAAAAGGCAGTGAATGAGACGCTTCAGTATATGAATAGGAATTTAATATATGCAAGAGTGCAAAAAGATGGACTTCAATATCAAGAAAAAACAGATAATACAATTACTGCAAAATTTACACATATAACATCAAGAGCAGTGAAAGATGCTGATAACGACAAGAAGCCTGATCCAGGGCTTCACACTCATGCATTGGTGGCTAATGCGACTAAATGCAGTGACGGCGAATTTAGATCAATAGTATTTGATAAAGTATATGAGAATCAGTTAAATATTTCAGAATTATACAATATTAATTTAGCAAGGCAATCCAAGGAAATAGGATATAATTTAACAGAAGGTAAAACATCTGCAGGAAGGTACACATTTGAAATTGAAGGGGTGTCAGATAAAGATATTAAAGAATTTTCTCAAAGGAGAAATAATATAATGGAGGTTGCAAGAGAGGAGGGAGTGTCAGATGTTAAGGGAATTGAATATATAGCAAAATCAACCAGAGCAGAAAAAATCAAGGAGACGCAAGGAGAATTACTAAAAAACTGGATAGAGAGGGTGAATGTAAAAGAGTTATATTCTATCAAAGAGGACGCTCTGGCAAATAAGTCCCCAATGCATCAAATAGAATCAAATATAAAAGATAACTTATCATTTGCAATATCACATTTATCTGAAAGAGAAGCAGTATGGGAAGCTACAGAATTGCATAAAACAATCTGGCAAAAAGCTCCATTAGATTATTCTATAAAAGATATTGAGCAAATAATTGCAGAAGAAATAAAAAGTAAGAAAATACTGACCCCTTATGATGAAAATAGCAGTACTTATACCACTAAGCAAAGCTTGAGCTTGGAAAAAGATGTGATTAAGCTAATGCAAGATGGTAAGGGGAGAACTAAAGCTATTGCGAGTAATAATGCTCTTAACAATATATTAGACAAATCAAATTTAACTATAGGCCAAAAAGATTCAGTTCAGCTTATCACAACTAGCAAAGATAGAGTTGTAGGAGTGCAAGGAACAGCAGGAACTGGCAAAACAACAATGCTAAAAACTGTCAAAGATATAGTGGCTGAGAAAAATATTGAGTTAATTGGTCTTGCTCCAACTAAGGCAGCAGCTAATGTTTTTAGTGATGCAGTAGGAGTAAAGAGCAGGACATTAAAATCATTTACAATGCAATATGATGGAGTGGTTAAAGGAAGAGGTACTAGATCAGGACTTGCAACTATGAAAGAAGATTTTTCAAATAAATTAGTTATTTTGGATGAGGCATCTTTGGCATCTAGTAAAGATGTCTGGAATTTACTTAAAATATCAGAAAGATTAGATTTTAAAATTGTTATGGTGGGTGATACAAAGCAACAACAAGGAGTAGAAGCTGGCAAACCTTTTTATTATTTAGGGGAGCATGGAATGAATACAGCAATCCAAAGGGATATCAAAAGGCAAGAAGCAGGGTCTGATTTACTCAGAGCTGTTTACCAATCAGAAAAAGCTGTTGATTCTGACTGGGCTTCAAAAGATATTTACCTGGCTTTAAAGGCAATAGGTAGTGATAATATTACTGATATTTCAGAGCTACAAAAAGCAGACAGTAATTCTCGAGATAAACTAGTAGAGCCAATTACCAATAAAAATTTAGCAGAAAAATGTTACGAAAAATGGAAAGAGCTAAAAAGCAAAAGTGATGATGTATTATTGATAGCTCCATCAAATGATTTAAGGGATAAGATAAGTGAATTAGTAAGAGAGCACTATATTACTGGGACCTCTAAAGAGTATAATATTTTATCAAATACTTATAGAACTAAAGCGCAGATATCTGATATCAAAGAGTATAATGGTAATGAGATAGTATCATTTGAGAAAGATGTTAAAAATTTAGGTATTAAAGCTTACGATTTATTTACAATTGAAAAAATCAATCATCACAGATCTACAGATAATAATTCGAAGAGTGATGTTGGTGCAAAAAATGGAACTATAAATTTACTCAGAATAAGCGATAATAAAAAGATAAGCTGGAATCCAAGCCAATATAATGAATTTGTATCGCTATATACTCAAAAGAACATTCAATTAGCACAAGGAGATAAAATTAAATGGAGAAAGAACAGCAAAAAGCACTCCTTTATTGTTAATGGTCAAACAGCCTCTATAGAGTCAGTCAGTAATAATAAAATTAAGATTAAAGCAGAAAATGGAAAGACCCATGCTATGAGTAAATCAGATATGAGATTTATAGATTATGGCTATGCCACTAGTACTTATTCATCACAAGGTAAAACATCTGATTATGTTATAGGAATACTTAGGGCTAAAGAGAAGTTTTTAAATTTAACTCACCAAAGATCTTTTTATGTAACAGTTTCAAGAGCTGCTAAAGAGGCGCATCTTGTAATAGATAATTATAAGGATTTAATTAATAGTTTGAGTAATAAAACTGGCGATAAAACTTCAGCAATTTCGCATCAAACTAAATTTGATAAAAATACCAGTATTGTAAAAGAAAAAAATGTTGATCCTGAGGCAAAAGCAAGAGCAATTATTATAAAGTCTACTTTTAGGCAATTGGTATCTGAATATGATAATCTTGAGAAACTTAACCCAGGCAAAGATAGTTTGTCATCTTATATGAAAGAAAGCGTTGCGGATTTTAAATTATCGCAATCCAAAGCAAATGAATTGACTAATAGCTTTCTAAAGAATGCTGCATATAATAATCCTAAATATGCACTTAAACAATGGAGTGAATTAGTTAATAATTACGGACTTACTAAAACCCAAGAAATTGTTGAAAAAAATCCTGAAAAATTAGGGGAGCTTAGAGGTAGAAAAATTCTATTTTTTAATAATAAAAATAGGAATGATGCAATTGCCAAAATAAAAGAATCAATTGATGCACTAACAAGTTACACAGTAGCGAAAGATAATTTAAATGTTAATAAAAGCTCTGTAGATAGTTTAGACAAAAAATACAGTAATATTTACAAATCTTGTTTTGCATTTAAAACTGAAGGTATAACTTATTCTAAATTTAAAAAAGATATTGAAGCTGGAGTTAAAAAAGCACTTTGGGAAATTGATAACATAGAATCAAAAAATATAATATCTGCAATATCAAAAAGAGTAGAAGAGCAAATTATAGAATGCAAATCTAGATATAAAAAGGAGCCAAGTATATCATTGAAATCTGAGATGTTTAGTAAAGCAAAATATGAATATGAAAAGAAAAGCTTTTATTTAGAAAAAATGAACAAAGAAGATCCTGCAAAAACAAATTTAGATAAAATAAAGCAATATCAAAAAGCAGACCAGTTAGCTAAAATAGAAGTAAATTTATTAAATCATGGATATAATAAATCTTTTGAATCTGCAGAACAAAAAGCAGTATTTAAAGCATACGATTACTACCAGCAAAGAGTAGATAATTTAACTAATTCATACACTAACCAAGGATATAATAAAAACCAAGCAGAAAATATTGCCAACAAAATAGTAAGTTATGAAATATCCAATAACAATCATGCAAGTATGCGTAATTTAAAAGTTATAGAGACTGAAAGTAAAACATTTAATTTAGATAAAGCTATTATTAGCAACATGGGTATTAATGAAAAGGATTCATTAAATTTTCTGAGCAAAGTTGAATCTATAGAATCACAAAGGA
>CAISOX010000025.1 GCA_903887235.1 uncultured Alphaproteobacteria bacterium
CCCTCCTGTCGTGCCTCCTGTTGCACAAACACTTCTCTTGATTTGGCATCTTTTGCTTGTTTTTCTGATGCTTCATATGCTCTTAATTCTTCATTTGTCCAATTATGCGCCTCTAATTGATTATATGCTTTTTTTATCACCTCATCGCTACTATCTATCAATCCACCTATATCTTCTGGATCATTCGCATGCTTGAAAAAATAACACCACCTGTCTTCATGGCTCTTTAATTCATCTATCTCCTTCTTAAACTTTGGCAACTCCATAAACGTAAATGAGAAATCCTTTAAATCCTGCTCCTGCGTCTTTTTATCCAATATCACATGTACTGACTTGTAATCCTCTTTATTCGGAAACATCAGATACTCCGTAATCGCTAAAAATATCACCTCTTTTAAATGATCATATGTCTCCCCACTATCTGGTTGCGACGCATATGCCTTCGCCGCATAATACTGTGCTCTTTTCTCAAACCCAGCTACTTTCGCTACCTGCATCTCTACTATATACTGCGTTCCATCCTCTTCTTCACATAACACGTCAACAACACTTTGCTTCTTCCCTATGATCTCTGGATGCTGCATTGGGTTTAATAACCTAACCTTAGTTATCTCTTTCTTATCTTTCCTTTCTATCACATCATTTAAAAAATGTATCAGGATATCCTTATTCTTTTCTGTCCCAAATATCTTTTTAAATGCTATATCGTTCCTTGGATTTAAATATTTTACTATTGCCATTTGTTTTTTCCCTTTTTTATTGTTTCCTACTATTTTTATTAAAAAACTCTGAAGGTGATTTATTCTCAGCCAATCTTTTTGCCTTTGCCTCGTATCTCATTTCCTCTTCCTTTAGGCTCTTTCTCAACACTTCTATTTCTTCATCTGTTAACTCTCCTTGCCAAGGCCTTGGATAGCTTTTTTTATCAAATTTTGTTTTTTCTTCTGAAACATTGCACTTTCCATCTTTCAAAAGATTTCCTTGATTATTTTGATTTTCATTACTCATATCCGCATAAATCATATATTTTTTCTTTATAATTTTTAATAGATGTCATGGTGCGAAATATTTGCTTGGCAACCCTATCTGCTTTTGATAATTCCTCCACTATGTGTTTTACTTCATTGTAATGTTTATTAGCATGCTCAACCATTTCTTCCACATAACCTATAGTTTTTTTCTTTTTACAATTTGCAATATTCCCTTCCTTTTTAAGTTCAGACCTTAAACTGTTATAGCTTTTTTGCAGAGATTCTTTCGACTCTTCAATATGTGACAGCCTTATTCCAAGTTCCATACTTTATCAATCAAGAGTATGGTTATTTCTTGCTCGCAGCTTTTGCTTTTAAATCAGCTCCTGGTGAAAATCTCACTATTCTTTTTTCAGAAACATCTACAATATCTCCTTTTGGCGTTTTTACCTTTCTTGCTTTGCTAATTGTGGATTTAAATGTTCCAAATCCTACAAACGCAAGGCTATCTTCTTTAGCAATTGCATCGCCAATTGTCTCAAATACTATCTTTAAACTCTTATCCGCATTGACTGCAGATGTATCCATTTTTTGTGCAAGTAGCTTAATAAATTCTGTTTTGTTCATTCTAGTCTCCTTTTAATTGTTTTATATTATTTTAATAATTTATTTAATTATTTTACTTTCAAGTATTACTTCATACCAATGGTCGCTTTATAACTTTCAAGCTCTTCTTCTTGTCTCATTCTATCGTCATCATCCATTTTTCTCAATTTTAATATCTGCTTTAGTATTTTTATATCATAGCCTTTGATTTTAGCCTCTGATAATGTATCAGTTACATTCTGAGCAATATTAGCTCTTTCTTCTTCTAAATTTTCTAATTTTGTTATGATTTGTAGTAACTCTTCTTTATTTGTCATTTTTAAATCTTTTAAATTTGTTAAAATGGTATCTCGTCAGAATTAATATCCTCTTCTTGAGAATTATTTTCTAATTCCTTTTTTTGGTCATATCTCAAGGAATCGGTTTTTTCCTTATTAAATCCAGGAAAACCTCCTGTATCATTTTTATTGTCCAGCAATACCAATGCGCTACTATATGAAGTTAACACTACCTCTGTTGTATATTTTTTTATACCAGCTTCGTCCTGATACTCTCTTGTTTGTAATTTACCCTCTATATAAAGTTTGCTTCCCTTATGCACATATTCCTTTATTACTCTAACAAGCCCAGGCGCAAAAACCACAACCTTATGCCAATCAGTCTTTTCCTTTTGTTCACCAGTGCTCTTATCTTTCCATCTCTCACTTGTTGCAAGTGAGAAAGTAGCAAGCTCTTCTCCACTTGCTTGTGTTACTCTGATTTCTGGTTGATTCCCTACATTGCCAACTATTATGACTTTGTTAACACTTCCTGCCATAATTATTAACTTATTTTACTTATGTTTATTGCAGAAGTTTTGCCTTGCTTTTCTTCTATATCAAACTCTATCTTTTGATTTTCGTCTAAAGTATTAAGTCTTGCTGCTTCTAATGCTGACCTATGTATAAATATGTCTTTCTTAGAATTATTTGGTGTAACAAAGCCGTACCCTTTCTCTGAATTGTACCACTTTACTGTGCCTGTTTGTTTCATTATTTTAGTTCTCCTTAATAAATTGATTAATTTTGTTATAAACATATGTCCTTTCCATAAAAATATTACTCATCCCTTCTAACTCCTAATAGCTGCATTAAAAATACAAATATATTTATAAAATCCATATATAGCGCAAGTGATCCATATATAGCAAGTTTTTGTGTGACCAAAGCATTACTTTGTGTTTGGTAATATAATGCTTTAATTTTTTGTGAGTCATATGCTGTAAATAATGTAAATACTATAACGCCTATTATTGAAATTACAAATTGCATAGCTCCACTTTGCATAAATATATTCACAACACTCGCTATAAGTAAACCTATCACTCCCATTATTAAAAAGGAGCCCATACTTGTTAAATCTCTTTTAGTAGTATGCCCGTATACACTCATAGCTCCAAATGTACTTGCTGTTATAAAAAATACCCTAGCAATACTTTCTCCTGTGAACAATATGAATATTGTCGATAATGATAAACCCATAAGAGCTGCAAATATCATCAAACAAGTTTGCGCTCCGGTTACTGACATAGACATCAATCTACTACTCATATAAAAAGCCATACCTAGTGGTGCAAGTGCTATAACCCACTTAAGTGGTGTGCCATGTATTAGATTTAGAAATTGTGAAGATGATGCAGCTCCCATTGATATTACTGCAGTTAAAGCAAGTGCAAATGACATATATTGATATACTCTAAGTAAGTATTCTCTTAGACCCCAATCATAATGTGTTCTTTGACTAGTTCTTTCATATACTGATTTTACATTATCAAAATTCATAAGTACCTAATATTCATTTTACTCAAACCCTCGTTACGATTATTAGTTATATATCTCTTCATTCTACCATATTACAATTAAGCCCACTAGCATTTTCAAAATCTCATTCTTACTTTTTTAAGCATTTAATCGCTTTAATGTATATTTGTGAGCTTTCCTTGTTTTTTTGATTTCTTCTATTTCATTTATGGCCTCATCATAAGAATCACAAGATTTAATTAACAGATTTCCCAATTTATTCTCATTCCCACCATAACATTTGATAATGCTCCACTCATGAAAAATATCCTGCTGGAGAATTGCAATATAATAGCGGTCCTTTGACTCAAAATAATATCTTTTCCATTTCTGAGGCTCAATATTTGGTAAAAATACAGTCATATAACAATTTTTTGTTCTATTATTACTATATATGTTACAACGCAAGCTTTAAAAGATAGTATAACCAGCTGTACAAATTATAAAAGCAAAACTATCATCTGTATAGATTGCAAAATAATGTAATGCTCTCCATGAAAAAACGTAAATATTCTTCCTGTATGCTACCAAATGTGAATTATAGAACCTTGTCCAGTGACTTTTTTGATGAATTAACTGACTTAGAATATGAAACACAAGTCTGCTTAAGAGAGCTTACAGAAGCAGTTAAAGAACTATTCCAAAAAGCAAATATGATTACTATTGATGAAGTAATGATATCACATTTATCTGCATATTTGGGATTTATGACTGTCGCTGGTTTAGGAGACAAAGAAGCAAAAATCCTGCAAGATCATTTAATTACTTTACTTATAAGAGAATCGCAGGATTCATATGAATTATTTACACAATTTCCTCTTACTTCCAAAGACAACGAAACACGAACAAATAATCTTCAAAAATTAAGGGATATAGCGCCAGGGAGTATAGTAGTGCAAACAATCAGGTTAGGTAGAGTTATGTATGATGCAATGAGAGAATTAAGTTACAACCGTCCTTTCACTTATAAAAAACAAACGGCTCTTTTTGCACCAGCAATGCCATTTATGTTCTTACTCAGAAATAATACTAAACAAAAATTGAAAGAACTAAAGAAAAATGGTGATGAAACATCTGTGCTTTATCACATTAATCACATAGCAGTACAAATTGGGTGGCTTATTGGATATTTTAGGCATTTAGGAGGTGATAAAGTCTCTCAACACCTAGATTATGCAACAGGGACAATGAAAACATATATTAATTGTGGAGAAAAGTTTCTAAAAGTACCTCTTAAAAGAATAAAAGCGTTTAGTAATGATTTTACTCAAAACTAACTAATGATAAGATTGTATATATTGCTTCTATAGCCATCCCGTTAAGATAAATTAAAATAAAGAAGACTAAGGCTTCGCCTCGCGCATTACAAGGGTGCTTCGCTATGCTCACGATTTATCCTATTTTTTTGATTTTTTTCCTCTCCGAGCAAGCTCGGATTCACTGCCGACAAATAAATAAAAAAAATCTAAATCGCCCTTACCATTTGCTACCCATGCTTCGCCCAGCAGGTCTGGAAGTATGACGAAGTCATACTTCTAGATTAACTAGAAGTAACAAAAAGACCAATCGTTTTGATTAATAATTTTAAAGAGGTATTTATGCAAAAAACTTTTAAACATCCAGCAATAAAAATAAATAACGAAACTCAATTAACAAATACTTTTATTAAACTAGTTCAAGCAGAAATTTACACTCTTGAATTTAGAGTTAAGCATGAGTCAAAAAGCATCAGTTATCAGGAAGCTCTAAAATTAAGGCGCAAACTTATATCTGAGTTTCAAGGCAAAATAAATCATTTATCTCAGCACTACTTAGATCAAAAAGCTAATTTGCAGGCATATGAGCTAATTAAGCAGGAAGAAAGTGTAAGTAATTTTTCATTAAAATTACAAGATCAAGATGTTTTCAATCTACAATTAACCTTTTGAATCAATGCAACAAATAAGAGGTGATTGACATTAGTCAAAACCTCTTATTTACGCAACAAGCAAATAATGGAGAAATACTATGAGAACAGAACAAAATTTACAGGTAATAAATAATGTTTTAAAAGTATTACCACTTCAAGCAAAAGCAAATCCGACATATATCCCCAACTATAGCTTAGATTTTAATACCAGAGTAAATAATTATGTTAATGCTTTATTATCAAAGCATTGGGAAAGATTATTAAAATCAATTAACCAAAAGCGTAATTCCTTTTTATCTGATAAAATTTATCTAAAACTTCAAAAACCAAGCATCACTATAAAGCATATTAAATCAAGTCACTCTATTAATTTAAATAAAGTTTTAAACAGCATTAATAAAACTAATCCTACTGATATTTTGACTAAAGTACCTCTTGATAAAAATGATTACTATTTTGAAGTAAATTTATTATTTAATGACAAAATACTCTATTGCTATACTTGTAATATAGAAATAATCATTGATAACTTTTTGCAAAATTCCATAGATAAAAAATTTAAATACAAAATTTTCTATCACTACAAATATTAAAACTGAATTTGTCAAATCAACATTTGCAAATTTCCTAAATTAACATATAGAGTAGGTTAAAATTAAACCTGCTCTTTTTTTTACAAACAATTATTTAAACAAAACAATTTCATTTTAATTATTTGTCGTAAACTAGCTCAATTGAAGTTTTATCAAGAGCTAATTTTAATTCATTTTGTTTTGCCAAAATTTTATCTTTAATTTTCAACTTTTCTTTCTTTAGCTTTTCAATTTCTATATCATCAGCTGTTAAATCTTTTTCTAATTTTTCTAAAGATTTTCTTAAATCAAAATCTTTATTCATTAAAGATTTAATTTCTTTATTTAAATTTTCTATAATTTTTTTATTCATACTCACAAGCATTATTTATAATAATTGAATAATATACTTAAACACTAATTTAAAAAATTATATATGTAACCAAAAAAATAAGAAAATATTATGTACAATTTCAAATAGCCAATACCAAAAATATACCATATTATAAATTAAAAATCAAAGAGGACACTTTTACGCTCAATCGCCACTAAGGTTTTTAGAGAAATTTAAAATTACAGAAAAAAATAGAGGAGTAGAGAGATTGATAAAAGGCCAGCGACATAGCCAGGGAAAATTGTTACACTATTTAAAGAAACCCAAGCTTCAAACGCCAGCTTAATGCTCTTAGTAAAAAGTCACAATATGAGGTATAAATTAGAAATGTCTAAAGCACCAAAAAAAGGACAGCATAGCTGAATTTGCTCGTCGGATAAGAGGGTAATATTGCTATTACCCCCTCTCCTAAGAACCGTGCTTGCAGCTTTCACCACACACGGCTCAAGCCTCTATACAGCCAAATATTATGACCGAGAAGTTGTTTTTGGATTATAGACATCCATTCCAAATAAACTAAGATTAGAAGTTAGATGATTGTGATATAACTTCTCATCCCTTCTTTGTTTTCTTTTTGCAAAGTAATTAGAGAATTCAGGATCATATAATCTTGCTTCCTTTTTAATCTTAATGTGGCGTTCAATTGAGAAACTCCCCATTTTCTTCAGGGTTTTCTCTACTTTACCTCCTTTTTTATTTGAATAAGTTCCAAAGAAGACCCAATTTGACAAACCTTTCCTGCAGAAGTATTTCTTTGCAATCCAATGTTTGTTTTTATTGTTATGCCTCCTCTTTGTCCATCTTGCTACACATCTGTATATGCAGTCATCAATATACCCAAAAACCTTACTGCTTATCACATGTTTATAATAATTTCCCCATCCTGTTATTTTAGGATTAAGTTCGCCTATTAATCTCCATGCTTCCACAGTTTTACGACTCTTTATCAAACTTCTAATTTTCTTTAGAAATCTTTTTATTGAATCCCTTGAAGGCTTTATAAGAAGTTTCCACTTATACTTTCTGATATTAAATCCCAAAAAGTCAAAACCTCTGTCTATGTGTATTATTGATGTCTTTTCTGTAGAAAGATATAATCCTCTTTCTTTCAAAAATCTTTCTACAACTGGCTTCACTTCATTTTCCAACACTTCTTTACTAGCCGCAGTTACAACAAAATCATCTGCGTAACGAATCAGATGAATTTTCTTAGGTCTACTAAGCTTTATTGACTTTAATTCTTGCTCTAGTCCATCTAGAGCAAGATTTGCCAATATTGGCGAAATTATACCTCCTTATGCAAAGAAGGTAATTATGCAAAGTAGCTTATCAAGTTCGGCCAGCTATAATAATTTTATTGCAATTTACTTTGCATAATATCCTAAGATGGAGACGTAGTTTTATCTAACTACTTAATCATCATTTTAGGAGACA
>CAISOX010000026.1 GCA_903887235.1 uncultured Alphaproteobacteria bacterium
ATTGCAACTTTGAATTTAAACTCTTTTGTGTAACTTTTTTGTTTACTCATTTTTTTACCAATATTTTTATTACATTATTTATATATTTTTATATTAAATATGTCTCTCTTATATTGGTCTGATTTTTGGGGGTCACTTCAGTATGATGGCACTTATAATGGTACTGCTGCATTAAGAAGGAACTTTAGAGAAATAAAGAAAACAGCAGATTATTTTGGAATAGCAAAAGAGATAGATTGGACAGTACCTATGATGGTTGTTGAAGAAGAGAAAGCTTATAAAGAATATGTGCATAATTGGAGAACTGAATATTGTAGTAATAAGAAGCATAAGGCACAATGTGCTAGAGAAATATCTGAAAATCCAAACACGCGCATTTTAAATAAAAAAGTTAGTACCGTAGCATGCAATTATTTAAAAGATATGGATGAGAAATATGAGGCATTAGGAGATAATCCTGGTCTTAAATATCCAATATTTACTGATTACAGGCAATATACTTTGAAGCCTAAAGAATGTACAGAAAGAGGCTTATATCCAGAAAACAAAAGACTTCAGAAACTGCTAGATGAAAAGTATAAAATCAGTGATAAGTGGGGATTTAAAAGTGATGAAGAAAACAAAAAATTAGATTATCTAGAAAGAGAAATAGAAAAGGAAAGGGAGAAGAATGAGAAACTAATGAAAAAGTGGTAAGGGCGTGTAGAAGAACACCCAAAAATGTTGATTTGGTTTTTTATTTAGTAAGGAGGGTGATATAAAAATGACACAAAAAAGAATAATAAAATATATCTTAGGATATATCAAAAAGCCTAGCATATTTGGACTATTGGTTATATTAGGAGTTTTAATTTATCAAATATACGGCTGTGATCTTCATGATAGGCCATATGTAAGTGATAACGTAAGGGTAGTAGATGGTGATACAATAGTACTAGATAATGAACTAAGAATAAGGTTGTAAGCTATTGACGCTCCCGAAACGAAGCAGCAATGCGCAGATTTATTTGATGGTGAAAAAAAGTATTTTCCATGCGGAGAAATAGCGACCATGAGGCTGGCGCAAATTATTGGAAGGAATAAAGTAGAGTGCACAAATGAAGGAAAGGATAAGTATAAAAGGCAACTATCATATTGTTACGTAAATGGAGAAAATATCAACAGAAGGATGGTACGAGAAGGATATGCCTTTGCATATAGTGAGTATGACAGAACATTCGTGTTAGATGAGCTAATAGCAAGGATCATAAAAGATGGGTTGTGGAATAGTGAATTTGAAAACCCAAGTGATTGGAGAAAAAAGCAAAAACAAAATAGGAGTAAGTAGATATGATAGAAATAATAAAATGTATATTTGGAATTATAATTTTAGTAGGAATTTACAATCAAGTCGAGAGCAAGCCATTTAAATTTGAAAAATTTGAAAGCGGTGAAGAAGCAAGAAAATACTTAAGGAAACATTATCCAGTGGGAAGTGATGCAGAGGTATTATTTAAGGATTTAAAGAAAGTAGGAGCCGAATATGAAAAGAGGAGTGAGAAAATACCACCGAAACACATGGGGGATGATAAAGATTTAGAATATGATGATGTGTATGTAGGTGGGTATTCAAATAACTGGATATCATCAAATCCGATAGGATATTGGAATTTATATATCTTTGTTAAAGATAATAAAATAGCACTGATTAGCGTTGTACTAACATTTTAAATAGGAGAGTAAATGGCAAAAATAGAAATAAAATCAAAACCAATACAAAAAACGGAGTTTTTAGGCAATTTAGCACCTCAACATCTCTATATTGTAAATATAAGAGACAATGGTGAAAATATAGCATATAGAGGGGGTCCTAAAGGTGGAGATAATATGAAAAATTGGTTATTTGATGATCTAAAGGTAACTAGGTTATTATATAACAAAAATCATCTAGATTTTGATAAAAACAATAACCATCCAAGCAAATTATTAATTAGTGGAAGTGATAGAGAGCTAGCACTAATAATAGAGAAAATAAATAATACAATGAATGCAATAAATTCAAATAGTTATGATTATAAAGTAGCAATACCAGGAGTGACTTGGGGATCATGGCAAAACAGTAATACTGTTATGAGGTATTTGATCGAAGCAGCAGGAATAAAATTTGAATTACCTAAACATTCTAATGGAATGAGTGTTTTAGCACCTGGATGGGATGAACAAATAACACATAGCTTATTTGATCAAACTGGTGCTGGGCAGTTTTGGGGAGAATTATATAAAAATATCGATATAAAAGTCGCAGAAAAGGCACGCAAAGTTCTTGAAGAATACAGTATATTAGAGAGTAAGGTAAAAAGTATATATGATAGATTTAATGAATATAACAAGGAACAATTTAGAGATTGTATCAAGAAATATGAATCTGGTCATAAGAAGATATTAGAAGAGCATGGTGAACTGGAGAAGATATTTAGCTATTTTGATAATCCAGCGTTATATGAAGATATAAGTAATAAAGAAAGATTTAAATTA
>CAISOX010000027.1 GCA_903887235.1 uncultured Alphaproteobacteria bacterium
CAAAAGATTGTGAATTCTATTGTTCGAATTAGGCAGAAAATTAGGCCAAAAAGGCACTATCGAAGAATATCACATAAACCATGGAATAAGTGGAGTAGCTTTCGTAAGCAACATGCTAAAGTTTAACCGAATGCCATTGTAAACAGCAGAACCCCATATAGAAGTGTTATTATTGACAGACAGAATAGATAATTTTTGGATAGATGGCATAGGCCATTATAAAGATAACAAATTTCAGTCTATTACAAGTGCCAATATAGATTTTGCTTCTATTAAAAATAAAGTAAGTAAGGATGACGCAATAGAAGGAGAAGTTGTAAAAGCAGAAACTGATAGTAAAAATGAAGAAATAGTAATAGAAGAATTTAAGAAGGTATTAAATAACAAAGTTAAAGATGTTGTAGTTTCCAATAAGTTAGTTGAAAGTCCGGCTTGTTTATCAGAATCCGATAATGGTTTTGGAATGAATAAGTTACTAATGCAACAACAAAATTCAAATCCATTAAAAATATTAGAACTTAATATGGATCATGAGCTTGTACAAGAAATAAAAGCTTCTATTATAAACAAAAATGAAACAAATACTGAAGAAAACCAAAGAGTAAAAACATTAATTGATATTATCTTTTATGAGGCTTGTATAATTGAAGGAGAGAAAATTTCAGATACAAAAGACTTTATTAAAAAAATAAACATTTTGTTATCAAAGAACTAATTATTTAATTCAGTACTACGGTTCTATTCTTTTATTTCTTAAGTTTTATTTAATAGACTATTATATAAATAATAGGAATTAGAGGATATGGGATATGGGATATAAAAAAAGAAGAAAAAAGAAAGAATATATTGGTAAAATTATATTGTTCAAATAAATTATGTTATAAATCAAAACACTAAAGCATGAAAACTTTTGAAAAAATATATTTAATTTTAGGATGTATATTTTGTACTACGGTAGTAACTGGTAACTTAATCTTTCAAAAATTTATATCATTAGATTGAAGTGACCCCAATGAGTCAGACCAAAAATGACTCAAAAAGAGAGACATTTTTTGTTAATTATTAACTCTCATTATATTACATTTTAACCTCATGAACAATATTTAAATCCTGAAAATTCAAATAAAAACTATTACTATTATTACTACTATAAGATTTGTATAGGGTCTCAGCTGGAGTACTATAATTTAATGATTGATGCGGCCTATTATAATTATACCAATATACCCATTTAGGAATATTGGACTTTAGATCTTCTACAGTATTCCACTGATATAAATAAGAACCTTCATATTTAAAAGCCCTCCATAATCTTTCAATGTAAGCATTATCAGTGCATCTACCAATACCCGTCATGCTAATGTCAATAAGAAAGTAAAAGTGCACCACCATAGGCACGCAAAAGTGCACCACTAAAAAGTCAATAAAATAAGAAAATCAGCTCACAAAAATTACAAATATTAGCAACTAAAAACTTTTTATTAGTATGGGTTGTTGAGAA
>CAISOX010000028.1 GCA_903887235.1 uncultured Alphaproteobacteria bacterium
ACTTGTGATAATAATTCATCTACTAATTTACTTGTTATGTCTGTATTATTTTTTATTACTTTTTGTACCATGTATGTTACCTTATTAAGTTATTTTTATTTTATCTTTTTTAGTAACTTACACAAAGTATATTACACCCTCTATAATCAGGATCGGTAATTAATAAAAAATGTCTCTCTTTTTGAGTCATTTTTGGTCTGACTCATTGGGGTCACTTCAATCTCCCCCCTTCTATTGTCCTGATAATCATATACTATCGCTCTTTTATTCCTCTCTCCACTTAGATGAACCCACATATATGAAGTACTCCCTTCATTATCTAACACACGTACTGTTGTCTCATCACTTGCTACATAATCACTACCTAGTATATCTTTTTTTAATAACCCTATCATTGGCTTTATTAACTTTCCACTTGCATTGACCCAATTACATAATGTGCTTCTAGGTAGATCTATACCATGTCTTTTGAAGATCTCTGCTTGCCTATATAGTGGCAGATGATCTGTATATTTACCCACCATTATATGTGCTAACAATCCCGCTGTAGCATTTGCTTTTGGTAATGGTTTATTTGGCAATTTTGCACATTTTACTGTATCTTCACATCCCTTGCATGCATATTTATATCTTACATGTTCTATTACTTGTAATTTTGCTGGGATAAAGTCTAATTGCTCACTTTTCTCCTCTCCTATTTTACTTAACTGGCATCCGCAACTGCATTTTTTTTCCTCTTCTTCTAGATCATATATTATTTGTTTTCTGGGTAAATCTTTTGGCAGCTTTTTTCTACCTTTCTTCCTCTTATGCTCCTTTATTGATGTTGTTTCCTCTATTGGTAATTCTTCCTGCTCATCCTCGCTATGGCCTTCTGCTTCATTAAATAATAATCCTAGCTGCCTTATTGCTTCTGAATCTAATTTTTCTGATTTCTTACCATATATTGCGTCTTTTAATATTTTTACATAATGTTTTAATTTTTCTAGCTCTATTGCTTGTGATTCTATTTTTATATTTGATTTTTTATTTTCCTCTAAAAGCTCTACTTTCTCCTCATGCCAATTCAATGATTCCTCACTTGAATCTTTTACTATATTTTGAGCTTCTTCTACCTGCAAAACTTTTACAAATATTTATTATATTATTACTCTAATATACCATATTATCACATGTATAGCAATAATATCTAACTCTTTTTTAATAAAAATATTTGTATTTTAATTTCTTAAATCCTTTAATCTTTTCTATATTTAATCCACTTAATAACCACTGCATCTGCTCTACTGTTATTTCCATTGCCTTGCCTATTATTTTTGGCATTTTGAATAGCTCTTTTTCTAACCTCTTATAACACAGCCAAAATCCATTCTTCTCCCAATATAATATTTTTATTTTATCTCTCTTTTTATTCATAAACAGATACACATCTCCATTCGTTATATTATTATCAAACTCCTCTGCAACTACCTGACTAAGCTTATCTATTGATTTACGCATATCACATGCTTGGTTATATAGGCCTATCAGCAACATAGCTGCGAAAAAGTCCTATAGCGTATTATACGAATAATTACCTATTAGGCCTGGTGGGTGGGTAACTGTAAAAACGGCAAAGTGAATTACTGAAATATGCAATTTAACGGGTTTGCAGCTTACAAAAAAAATTACTGTTGAAGCAAAATAAAATCATAAATTTTTTACTGTAAATCGCCTATCTTGGGGAGTAAAAATCCTAGATTGCCACTTTTGCAGTTACCCACCCACCAGGCCTACTAGGATATGCACGTGTATCAACAGAAGGACAGGATTTAGAAGGTCAAAGGCAAAGATTAAGAGAAGCAGGCGCACTAAAAATATTTGAAGATGTAATTAGTGGTAAAATATTTATTAGAAATGGTTTAGAGAATTTGATTGCATATGCCAGGCCTAATGATTTACTCTGTGTTGTTAGACTTGATAGA
>CAISOX010000029.1 GCA_903887235.1 uncultured Alphaproteobacteria bacterium
ACTTGTGATAATAATTCATCTACTAATTTACTTGTTATGTCTGTATTATTTTTTATTACTTTTTGTACCATGTATGTTACCTTATTAAGTTATTTTTATTTTATCTTTTTTAGTAACTTACACAAAGTATATTACACCCTCAAGGGCGCTGAAGCCAGCGCTAATATTTATAGTATTATTGAAACATGCAAGGCAAATAACATTAACCCTTACAATTACTTAAAATATTTACTGAATCATATTCATGATTATTCTGATCCTAAAGATTTAGTAAATTTACTTCCATACAATATTGATAAAAAATTATTATCAGATTAAATTTTTTTATAATTGTTAAAAATTTAAAATAACCATAAAAAGCAAGATACGTTGCGTCAAGATGTGGATGTTTTAGCGCTTACCTATAAATAACTTATTATATATTATTAAACAAATCCACCTTTTACTCTCCCTTATCTATTTTGCCCTCACTTTTGAATGCTCTCCTCTACTGCAACTTTGAATTTAAACTCGTTCGTATAACTTTTTTGTTTACTCATATTTTTTACCAATATTTTTATTACATTTTTAATATAAAAATGTCTCTCTGTCACTGGTCTGATTTTTTGGGGTCACTTCAAAGTACTTATTGATAATAGAGGTTGACATACAATGGGTTTTTAGCATAAATCGGACTTATTGCTCTTATTAAGAGGGGGCTTTTGGCAAAAGAGTAGTGACACCAGCAATTCTCGGAACTCTTTTTGTGCTGAATATTATGACTTTACTACAAAAGAATGCCAAAGGTTAAAAAGAAACAGAACTCTTGTGTTGAAAATTACAAATATTTAAGATTTTTCCAGCCAGTAAAACACTGGTAACAAGGGGGTTGCGAATATACAATACTTAATTTACATACGAAAGATTGCTTCTAGGAAGCCTTTGTAAAGGTTGTTATAGGCATTGCCTTGCCGTTTTCGCAAGTTCTCTGAACCTACCCCTATTTAGGGTGATATATGAGATGCAATGGCATTCGGTTAAACTTTAGCATGTTGCTTACGAAAGCTACTCCACTTATTGGACACGTACCTTAACACGTGTCCATTTAGGGTGATATATAACCTTCATTTTCCATAAGATACATTATCATACCACCTAGACTCATATTTATATCTTCACTATCTCATGTACTATCTCCATTTGCTTACTATAAAATGACAATCCTATCGCCAATGCTGATTTGATTTCTTGTTGCTTTAATAATTCTATATACTGCTTTTCTTTTATTTGTAATAACGCCTCTTTAGCCTTATCCATTAATGATTCAGCTCTGTCACTTACCTTAAATTCTAATAATATAGCTCTCTCCTCTTTGTCTTTTGGTACACATATTACATCAAACCGTCCTAACCCAGACTCTTTATTTGAATGGATATTATATCTATCCCTTAAACCTACTACCAGCCCTAAAATAAATACATGAAATATTTGCTCTGATGTATTGCTATTAAAATCAAAGTAACTTCCTGACTGCATTATATAACTAGATATATACATCTTAAACTTATCCATATCTCCTGCTGCTAAACTTTGGATAAAATTATCATATGACTCTAAACTTACTGCTTGACTAAACCATCCTGCAATTATTTTATCATAAATAAATCTTACCTCTTTATTAGGAATGGCTATTTTTGCCATTAATTGAAAGTCATTTAGTTCGCTAGACATAACCTTTAGATAGCCAGCATACAGTAGCAAACTCCATAATGACTCTACTTCTGTTTCTATATTTTGAAATACAAGACTTTCAGATAGTGGTTGCTCTATTATCTTGCCTTGTAATAATGCTTCAAACTGTTGTTTTATAATAGGCTTAGCTTTACTTAATAACTGTATTATTAGTGTATTACTTGATGTGTTTAGCCAGTATGGTTGTAATTTCCCATTATTCTTTAAACAATTTATTATTGACCAAGGATTGTATAATACATACTTGCCAACTTGATATCCGTTGTACCATTCTTTTATTGCACCCAATAATACTTTTTGTTTGGTATCTTTAATTAACTTAATCACTTCCTCTTCTGTAAAGCCAAAATATTGACCATATTCTTCTCTTAAAAGTGAATATACCTCAAGGTTATTAAGCCCAGAAAAGAGACTTTCTTGTGATACACGTGTAATTCCTGTAATCACGGCTCTTCCTAAATAACTATTATCTTTTAATGCTTGACCTAATATACTACGCATTAAATCCATCATTTCTTGATAATACCCTCTTAGATAAGCTTCTTGTATTGGTGTATCATATTCATCTATTAATATAATTGGCGCCTTCTTAAATTTTCTTGTTACATATACAGTTAATTGCTTTATTGCACTTTCAATATCTCGTTGTGCTGCTTGTTGGTTTAGTAGTGTCATAAACACTACTTTTTCATCTTCATATAACACATCATCCTCAAGTAAATACCTATGCTGAGAATATAAATCTCTTATTAATCTAACAAAATCTTCATAAGCTGCTGTATAGGAAGATTTCTTAATATCTTTAAAAGAAATAAATATTACTGGGTATTGATTTTGATGGTTTTTACAAAATTCTTGTTCTTCTGAAATAAGTAAATTTTTAAATAGATTTTCTTCTTTATTATTTTGTTGAAAAAAATAATAAAGCATTGATAAATTAAGTGTTTTTCCAAATCTTCTCGGACGCGTGATTAATATTACTTTTGCACTATCATTTATAATTTCTTGAATCAATAAACTTTTATCTGTAAATTGATATTCACCTTTTATAATCTCTTTAAAATCACTTATTCCTATTGGTAATTTCATATCCTTTTTTAACTATAGATGATCAAATATTCTGCTTAACATAATTATAGTTCTTCTCCTTTACTAATATAATTAGCTATTTCATTATTACACAACTCGCTATCATTAGATTCTACTGTCTTATGATCTATTACATCAGAATAACTATCTAATACATATCCATACATATAACAACCTTCTTTATTTACACTCATAACTTTTATCATTGTTATTACATCAGATTCTCTATTACCAGTCCAGTTAATTCCTCCACTTACTAATTGCTCATCCAATCTATCATCTAAACTCCTATTATCTGATACAAAGAATGACTTACCATAATCAATAGCACTTCCAATAGTACTTAACCCTTTTTCTAGTTTTCCTCTCATATATTCTTCTGTTATAATCTCTTGTTTTATAGATTGCGGTATTATCCAACTCTTTGATTCTTCTATTCCCTTCATTATTATATCAATTAACTTCTCATTATTACTTAAATTTATCAATGTTTTTTCTAATTTTGATTGATGCTCTCTATTCCAATAATAAAGAACATCTTTACTACTACCTTTATTATTACTTGTAGGATTGTTATGCCCAGAATCAATTACTATATTAGCAACTGCTTCGTCTAATCCTATCATTATAGGTAAATGTAACTTATTATTTGTAATATCTGCAATATCTAAATCTTTCCTTATACATTTTATACTTTCGTATATTTTATTTTCTTTATTATACTTACTCATCCTATCACAATATGATGCTTCTTCACTAGTTTGGCCTGTTAGTTGCTTATATGGCGATACTTCGATAATTGTTATTCCCTCTCCCTCTTTTTCTACTATCACCCTACTTACTTCTCCAGTGTAATATTCTTTACTTACCTCCTCTCTTCCTTCTTCTTTATCTCTTGCAACTAATATTTCATCTTTTATTTCTTTTAAAACTTTTAATATCTCATTATTTACCATGCCATCATATAAGCTTGATAAGTATTTTGATTTCATGATATTTACTGCATTATTAACTATTACCTCCACTTCATCATAACTTACATCTTTTTTATCAAGTAATTGTATAATTTCTAACTTAATACTCTCAATTCCCTTTATTTCGCTTATTACATCACTTGCATACCCTACATACTCTTTTAAATAATTGAGCACTCCTCCTTCATTGATTAATTTATCCACCTTCTCTTTTATAAGTTTAATAGCATCTAAATTATTTATCTGTCTTATAACTAATTTGTTTTTATCTTTTAAATACTCTGCAATACCTTCTACGCCTATTAAATCTGTACTCTCTCTTTCATTATATTCATTACTTATAATAGCTACCTCTGAAGTCAATGGCATTCGGTTAAACTTTAGCATGTTGCTTACGAAAGCTACTCCACTTATTCCATGGTTTATGTGATATTCTTCGATAGTGCCTTTTTGGCCTAATTTTCTGCCTAATTCGAACAATAGAATTCACAATCT
>CAISOX010000030.1 GCA_903887235.1 uncultured Alphaproteobacteria bacterium
CCATAACTGCAGCCATATCAGTATCTGTAAATACTTACCAAGTATATTTATCCCAGTTGGCAACATTACCATTATCGCTATAAATATAAATCCCCCATATGCTAAACAATCCATCACCACCTTAAGACCTATTAAAAACCCTGATGCCAATTCTCCTGTTGTTAGATACCAGGCTCTTTGCTGTATCGCCGCTTTTGATGCTGCATAGTTTAAACTCACATCCTCTATCGCATTTATCATCATCTCTTGCTTCAGTATACTTTCTGCATTTTCTGCAATTCCAGACATAAATTGATAACTGCTAGTTAACTTCTCATTAAAGTAATTCTCAAATACCACTTCAGATGTTGTTTTATCCCTGTTTGGCATATTTCTCCTTCCTAAATATCCAGCTACTGCTTTTGTTTCTTTTTTTAAATCTCTTGTAAGATTCGCTACTCCCTCCTTACAAGTCACTATATCTGTATGTTTAGTTGCCTCATCTCTATAACTAAATCCATTAATCGGGTTGGCATTTGTGCTTACTAATTCCCATATATTTTGACTTTCTTTTAAATCTTTAACTGTATACTTACCACCCATCATCGCCTCAAGCACCACACATTGCTCTATAAATCTGCTCATGTTCTCTTTCAGTACCCCATTCCTGATTCGATACTTATCCATATTCTTCAGAATCTTTGATGCAAACATCATCCCATTACCTCCGTAACTCTGATAATCTGGTAAACTAAAATACGTCTCAACTAAACTAGTCATGCTGTGACCTATACTACTTATTATTCCAGCACTCATCCCAAGTACCCACGGCACATCTCCCACTGTCTTTTCAAATTTAGTTACTGGATCACTAATCATTATATCAGTCTTTGGCGCAAGCATCAGCGTTGTTGATAGCCAAAACCAAAACATCCATTTTATTGGAACCATGGCCTTATTACTAACTATACTTGTAATTAACACCCATATTCCAAATAGCGTTGCAGCTATGTAAAATGCATATGAATACTCATCATGCTTAAATATTGTAGCTACTGCATTAAATACATACCATAACTGCTCTCCGCCTCCGTAACTCCATACCGTATAACTACTCACTACCCTTTACCTCATTATAACTTGTAAACATATGTTGTAATTTCTTCTCAACCATATTTGTCTTTTCTATGACACTTATTGCTGTTAGCATCCTTTGATATGCTCCAAACCTCTTGTCTGTTATTAATTTCCTTGTATCTGAGATATTCCTCTTGAAGTTTTCGATATATATCCCGTCCATCTGCACTTTTGCAAGTTCATCTATATTCACAGCTACAAAGTCGAGCACGCTCTCTAAATACCCAAGTATGTAATCATATGCGATAGGCTCAGCATATTCATGAATGTTTATTACTGAATTCCCAACCATAAATGCATTTTGAACTGCAACTATCTTAAGTATCGGTATTTGCGTATTGTTTATTAAATTCTTCTCTTTATCTGTTAAATTACCACTATGATCCCTCATCTTAGTTGCTATTCCCCTTAACATCTCTTCTATTTGCGGCACTAATGCTTTTGATTTATCAAACACCATCGCAGTAGTTCCAACTTTTAGGCATTTTTCTGTATTATCACATGAATATAGTTTCGCTTGCTCACCACTCTTTGATTCTCCAAACATTAGCATATCTAATACCTCTGCTTCTTTCACAAGTGTTGCTTTTTCCACCGTCTTTAACTCAGCACTATCTCCACTCCCCTCTTTATACCTAATGATAGTTCCACTTATACTCATGAAGAACTCTGCTGCTGTTTTATTTTCCCCTTCCAGTGTAGCAAATTGTTTCTTAATGGCAGCCCACGCTATGTTAAATTCATCTCCTAGTTGATCCTTGTATTTATCATCTTTCTTTGAATTTATTTCCTTTCTTTTGTCCGCATTTCCACATTCATGCCTTGCTTCAGCCCAATCTTTAAATGCTGATGTATGAAGTGACCCCCAAAAATCAGACCAATATAAGAGAGACATATTTAATATAAAAATATATAAATAATGTAATAAAAATATTGGTAAAAAAATGAGTA
>CAISOX010000031.1 GCA_903887235.1 uncultured Alphaproteobacteria bacterium
GGTTCATCTACAATGAGTTCTATTTCTGTAGTTCTATTAAGCATTTGTTTCCAAAAATGTTAGTGTTACATTGGCCTTCTTTTGTTAAACCATTTCATTGTAAAAATACTTTTCATTGAGTAGTAGGAAGGTTAATGATAGACAGAGTTGACAGAGGTGGTCCTATTGTGATATTTATTTTATACAAGAATTTATCCGCTAACTCCTATCCAGTTTTTTAGGACTACCTTTTCAGTTATATTTTGAATAGTTGGTATTTATTTTAACTTCATTATAATAAAGATCTCCTCTATTTGATTAATCCACATGCACATGAGCATCTACAGGTTGATGAATATATTGATAAATTCCATATAATGTTACTACTCCTATAGCTGCTGCCATCCCTGCCACTGCATAATTATAGAAGAAATCCGGATGGCTCCATTCGTATAAAGCATATCTAATTGACTCACAATTAATACCATGGTTCACTTCAGCATCACGATTACCGTGCCTACCAATCTTACGTGCAGCTTTCATAATACTATCAACTTCTGCTTCAGTTAAATATTCTCGTACTCTCCTATCTTTATTTTTTGGTTTTAGTGGTGGCTGTCTTTTCATTTTTATTAACTCATATTTAATACTCTCTCTAAAAAGAGTATTGTGATTATTTTTAATGGTCAACTTCTATCGTACTTTATGTTATAAAAATTCTATTACTTTCTTTAAATAGGACACTTTAGGGAATGTTTTTAGAACGAAATCCAATCACCTTTTGATCTAAAAACACTATTTTCCCCGTAAAAAAACTTTATAGAGAAAGTTATAAAAATAACAACCTCAAAGAGCCGATTTTATGCGCTATACAATTTAGCGGTATCCTTCCTTTTTTGGGAAAGATTTTTCTTAAAATCATTAAAATACCTCCTGTAACCCATATATATAGCGCTCTACAGCCTTATGCTACATTCCTACATAAATATTTATAATACCCTTTTTAACCTTCAACCATGAAAAAATTATAATATCAGTTAATTGTCCTATATAGATAGCAATAATAGATGCTAAGGAGCCTAGGCCATAAACATTAAAAGCCTTCTGAAATTCTATATCAGATATTGGTGACCAGTGTACAGCAGGTAGCTTTATACTGATATAAAGGAGTAACATAACCATTAAACTAGTTATTACTGTTACTTGCACAACAAATTTAGCCCGCTCTTTCCCATAAAACTCTGTTAATAAATCAGAAATGAGGAAAGTTATTGGATATAATAATACTCCAACAGATATATCTAAGGTAGGTAAATAAGGTATATCTGAAGTCAATGGCATTCGGTTAAATTATATGATAAGATAATTCCATTATTAAATGATAGATAGGATTGGTTACGATGGATAAAAAATTAACATTTTGGTTAGAAGTAAGAGAGGGTCCTAGTTGGTTGGACAGAAATGCAGCTGATTTAAGGATAAATTCCATGTTTAAAATTAAGCTGCAAACTTGTTATTCTTTAGCTTTAAAGCATTCGAATTACCTCCATAATAAACCTCTTGTGGAGTAA
>CAISOX010000032.1 GCA_903887235.1 uncultured Alphaproteobacteria bacterium
AGGATGCCAATAAAATGGATGCTCCCCTGTTTTTCGCATCTGTCCAGAATGCCACATTTTAGTAAAGGTTATTGCCTTTTCTATCACCTTCATGTTTAGCTTCACATCTTGCTCCTCACTTAGTGCCTCCAGTTTATTCAGTAGATCTATGCTATATTCGCATTTACTGCTAAATTGTTCATATTCGCCATCAAGCTCATATTTAAAATCTCCTTCCTCTAAGGCTGTGTCTTTAATTTTTGGTTCATCTGGATAACTATCGTAAGCACCGCTTGCCTTCTCTAGCTTCATTAAATAACTCAATGCCCATATAAAGCCAATGATTGCTGGTGCGAATAGTGCCCAAATTCCGTAATACCCAAACCATGTAGTAAGTGGAATTAATCCATATGCTGGGATTGCAAATCCTAAAGCAATGGCAACACCAAATGTCGTTGCAACTGTTGTAAATCTTCTAGAAACAGGGAAATGCTTCATCCACCCAACTATGTTAATAAGATTTGACAAAGCTGGGATGTAAATAGCGCATTGTAGAAAATATATTGCTATTTCTCCATGTATTGAGACAACTTTCTGCAAATAATATGGTACACACAGTAATGTGCATGTACCTGCAATAATGCTTGCCTTGATTATTTTAATTGGGTGAAATTTATAGCATAGACATGCCATCAAAACAGAGCCCAAAACTGAATATATAGAAATTATAAAATTATGATTTATTACCTCCTCAGGCGTTATGCCTAGGTCGCTTTTCATAAAATCACCCAAATAAATATAGGTACAGTAAAAGCAAATAGGGGTTATCATTATGTTAAAAAACAGTCCCAATAAGGCTTTTTTATCCAATTTTTCATATAGTAGATAGCTCTTATCCAGTTTTTTTTGAACATCCATTCTAAATTTATAATTAACAAACTCACGCGTCTCTCTTAAATTCTTTCTTGCCATTATTCCAATTATTGCAACCCCTGCACCAATTAAAAATGCCACTCTCCAACTAAAATTGAAATTAAGCACAAGTGATGCCATACCTAAAGCAAAAAAACCTCCAGCTCTTGATGCTGTATCTATAATTCCACCTGCAATGTATTTATTTGGTGATTTTAAGGTTTCAGCTAAATAAATACTTGCTCCAATTAGCTCACCTGAGGATGAAAACCCTTGCAACATTCTGCATAAAAGAATCGCAACTGTTGCCCAGATTCCAACCTCTGCATATGTTGGAAACATTGCCATAATTAAACAGGATCCTGCCATCATAGAAGTTGTGATTAGTATTGTATATTTTCTTCCAATTGCATCCCCAATTTTTCCAATAATATAACCTCCTACTGGCCCTAAGACAAATGTCATGCAAAAGGCAGTTGCCCCCAGTAACTTTGCCATCATTGGATCTGTTTTTGGAAAAAATAAATCATTTAATAGTACTGATAAATGTATATATAGCATTAAATCAAAGTACTCTAATAATGTGCCTATTGATAGAATGCCAATGGCCTTTTTTTGCGCCCTTGTAAGTTTTGTAGCCATGATTGTATTTCCCAATGACAAATTTATGACGTTAACGCTATTAGTTATTTTTTATTAATTCAAGCTTTTTCTACTTTAAATAAAATATTTGGTGTCAAAAAAATAACAATTTTTTAAAATTCGGTAAAATATACTATATATTATAACTATCACTTGACCTCTTCTATAGCCTGAGCATCATATTCCTTGTCTAGTTCATAATTAAAATTTACCTCTTCTACGACAGTGTCTTTAATTTTTGGTTCATCTGGATAGCTATCGTAAGCACCGCTTGCTTTCTCTAGCTTCATTAAATAACTCAATGCCCATATAAAGCCAATAATTGCTGGTGCGAATAGTACCCAAATTCCGTAATACCCAAACCATGTAGTAAGTGGAATTAGCCCATATGCTACAACTGCATACCCAATTGCAGTTGAGATTCCAAAGATTGTTGCTGCTGCAGTGAATCTTTTAGATATAGGGAAATGTTTCATCCACATCAACAAATTTATAGATATTATTTGTCCTATACCAGCCTGTAAAATAAATATCACATTCTCACCTCCTAGAATATGAATGTTTTCTAAGCAATATGGAGTTAATAGTAAAGTGAATAATAAAATAAAACCTAATACTATGGTGACATTAATTGGATGAATGAACCTATATAAATAAGCAAAAAAACCTACAGTAAATACATCAATAATAGAAAATTTAAAGTTATGATTTATTACCTGTTCAGCTGTCATTCCTAGACTATCCTTCATAAAGTCCCCTAAATAGATATATGATGTATAATATCCAAAGGGGCATAGTATTACTGCAATCATCATGGTCACACAAAGTCGCGCCCCTACTTTCTCTATTATATTACCATCATTTAATTGCTTATGTAGCTTTATCCTAGCCTTATAATTTACAAACTCTAAAGTCTCCCTAAGTCTTGTTCTTGCCACCAAACCTATTATTGCAATCCCAGCCCCTATAAAAAAAGCATATCTCCAACTGAAGTTTGAATTAAGCACAAGTGATGCTACTCCTAATGCAAACATACCTCCTATTTTTGTTTGCACGTCTATTAATCCATTTGCAACGTATTTATATGGTGATTTTAAAGTTTCTGCTAAATACACTCCTGCCCCAACTATCTCACCTAAGGATGAAAATCCTTGCACCATCCTGCATAAAAGAATCGCGACTGTTGCCCATATTCCAACCTCTGCATATGTTGGAAATATTGCTATAGTTAAACAAGATCCTGCCATTAAAAATGTTGTGATCAGTACTGTATGCTTCCTTCCAATTGTATCTCCAATTCTGCCTATAATATAGCCTCCTACTGGTCTAAGCACAAATGTCATACAAAAAGCAGTGACAGCAAGTAATTTAGCTATCATTGGATCTGTTTTTGGAAAGAATAAGTCGTTTAGTATCGTTGATAAATGCACATATAGCGTTAAATCAAAGTATTCTAATAATGTACCTATTGAAAGTAAAAAAACCGCCTCTTTTTGCGCTCTTGTGAGCTTTGTAGCCATAATTGTATTTCCCAATGACAAATTATATGATACTGAAGCTATTAGTTATTTTTTATTAATTCAAGTTTTTTTATATATTACGCAATTATGTAATTACGCAATTGTGTAAATCACTAGATTATAAGGTTAGATACTTTTATAAAAATTATAGATTTTTTGAATGTCAATCCACATCGTTTTTTTTTGTGAAGGTTGCCTTAGTAAATATGATGGATGAAATATAACAAATGTATTAATTGGGCTTTTTAAATAATCATTTTTATATTTAAAAATTTGATTTCTAAGTTGTCCCATTGGTGTTTTTACTCCTAGCAATGACTCTACTGCTGTACTACCAACCAATATAATGATTTTAGGATTTATAAGGGCGACATGTTTTTCAACAAACGGTCTACAAGCATCAATTTCAGATGTTGTTGGCCTTCTATTTGCTGGCGGACGCCAAAATATGGTATTAGTGATATAGCAACATGTTCTGTCAATTTTAATTGCAGCAAGTATATTATCCAATAATTTTCCACTTTGGCCACAAAATGGTATGCCATATTTATCCTCATTAGCTCCTGGAGCTTCACCAATTAGCATTATATCTGATTTGGGATTGCCATCAGCAAAAACTGTGTTAGTTGCGTATTGTTTAATTTCTAGATTATCAAATTTCTCTACTGTACTTTTCAGTTCTTCAATTGTATTGCATTTATCAGAAAGTTGTCTAGATGTGTCATTTAGTTTTGAATTTTTTAAATATACATTTTTATTAAATTCATTTTTAGTGATTTTTTGCTGAGTTATTGACCTATCCTGAGGAATTTCATTCATGAAATAATCTATGCCTAATTCTTGGTACCATTCTAATAAAATTTTTTTGGATGAATTCATGCGTAATTTGCTTAGTGATATTGACTTTACTTGATATCTGGGTTAATAAATATTCTCAAATATATATTACTGGTAAAAAATGTCTACAAAAAGAACTTATCAGCCTAGCAATATAAAATGCAAAAGAAGGCATGGTTTTAGAGCTAGAATGGCAACAGTGGGTGGTAGAAAGATTATAAATAATAGAAGAGCAAAAGGCAGAAAAGAGTTGTCTGCATAATTATATTATGTAATTTTTTTTGGTTTAAGTGATTGGAATTAAGGAAGAGTAAAATTACCAAAAATTCGGCATATAAAGAGTTTTTTGTCAATTCAAACAAAATAGTTGGGAAGTATTTTGTGATACTCTATAAAGGTACCAAGGTTGAGGTTGATGAGCAAATAAATTTCAAATATGGTATTACGGCTAGCAAGAAAATTGGAAATGCAGTAAAAAGAAATTGGTGCAAAAGGATGATAAGAATATTAGTAAAGCAAATTGATTTGGTAGATTTAACAAAAAATTTATGCATCAATGTGATAGCAAGAAAGTTTATGATTGCTGAAAAATTAACAACACTAAAAGATGATTTTGACTCCTCTGTAAAGAAGATAGTAGGGTATGAGAAAAAATCTAAATAAGATTATAAATGCGTTTTTTTTTGCATTGATAGCATTATATCAAAATGTAATATCTAACTTTATAAGTCCCTCATGTAGATATTATCCTAGTTGCTCAAATTACGCGAAAGATGCCATAAGGCAATTTGGAATAAAAGGACTATTTTTAATCCTTAAAAGGCTTTTAAAATGTAATCCATGGTTTCAAGGAGGGTACGATCCAGTACCTGACAAAATAATTAAAAAAAGAAAGTATGAATAACAACGTAAGAACGGTTATAGCAGCAGTTTTATCAATGATAATTTTGATATTGTGGCAACAATATTTTTCTAAATCTACGCCCACAAATAACAGCGAAAGCCATATAAATAAGGAAAAAGCAATAGATGAATTCAAATTTGATAATACGGAGAATTTAGAGAATAAAATTTTAGATAAGTCAATTCTTGATAAGCCTCAAGGTGAAAAAGTTGAGTTTAGTAATAATATGATAAGTGGCTCAATAAATCTAGTTGGTGCGAGAATTGATGATTTGATTTTACTTGAATATAAACAAACAGAAAAGGAAAACAGTAAGAATGTAGTGTTGTTATCCCCAGCTGGAACAAAAGAGGTTTATTATACTGAATTTGGCTGGCTATCAAGTGATAGAAACGTAGAATTACCGAATAATAAATCAATTTGGAGTGCTGATAAAAAGAATATTAGCCCTAATGAAAAGGTAACTTTATCATGGAAAAATAATTCTGATGCACAATTTTTTATCACCATTACCTTAGATGAGAATTACATGTTTACAGTAGAACAAAAAGTAATAGGTGTGCATAATGATATTCTAAAACCATATGCTGCAATTAGTAGGGGGATATATGGTAATGGTAAAAGCGAAATGCTTATACATGAAGGAGGAATAGGGGTTTTTGATAATAAATTAAAGGAGGTAACTTTTGAAGATTTAGATCAAAAGAAATTGAATTTTTCTGACTCTGATAATGGTTGGTTTGGCTTTTCAGATAAATATTGGTTAACTGCCATTATTCCTGAAAATTCATCTATTTCAACAAAATTTTTGGGTTATAACACCAACGAAGGAAATAGGTATCAAGCTGATGCAACTATAAATAGTAACAATTCTGATAGTAATTTCAACAGGTTACATTTTTTTGCTGGTGCTAAAAAGTTAAAGCTTTTGGATGATTATGAGAAAAGATATAATATAAAATTATTTGATAGGGCTGTAGATTTTGGTGTGCTATACTTTATAACAAAACCAATATTCATAGCGCTGAACTTTTTTCACTCCTTGGTTGGAAATTTTGGTGTGGCAATTATATTGCTCACCATTTTTATAAAAATTCTGTTGTTTCCACTTGCATACAAAGGATTTAAAGGAATGAATAGGCTTAAAGAGCTTCAACCTGAAATGACTAGACTAAAAGAGCAGTGTGGTGGTGATAGTGTTAAGTTTCAAAAATCAATTATTGAGCTTTATAAAAAAGAAAAGGTAAATCCAATGTCGGGTTGTTTACCCATTTTATTGCAAATGCCTATATTTTTTGCCTTATATAAGGTGCTATATGTTACTTTAGAAATGAGACATGCAAAATTTTATTTATGGATAAAAGACTTATCTGCTACTGATCCGACAAATATTTTTACTTTATTCGGCTTAATTCCGTGGGATCCGCTAAGTTTTCTTCATGTTGGTATTTTACCCATCATAATGGCATTGACGTTATATTTCCAACAAATGCTAAATCCGCAACCTACTGATCCTACGCAGGCAAAAGTCATGAAATTTTTACCATTAATATTTTTATTCATGTTTGCATCATTTCCATCAGGTCTTGTATTATATTGGTCTTGTAGTAATATTTTTTCTATTACCCAACAAGTATTAATTAAAAGAATAACGAAATAGTGCTGTTAAGAAAAAAAGATAAAATAGTTGTAGCAATGTCAGGTGGAGTGGATAGTTCAACCGTTGCAGCAATACTTAACGACCAAGGCTATGAAGTAATAGGAGTAACTTTACAGTTGTATGACGTGGGTGAGATGGCCTTAAAAAAGGGTGCATGCTGTGCTGGGCAAGATATATATGATGCAAAAACTGTTGCAGATAAAATTGGTATTCCTCACTATGTACTCAACTATGAAAGTCTTTTTAGTGAAAAAGTAATAAAAGATTTTGCCGAGAGCTATATACAGGGTGAGACGCCAATACCATGTGTAAAATGCAATCAAAAAGTTAAGTTTCAGGATTTATATAAAATGGCTAAAGATTTGGGGGCAAAAGCATTAGCCACTGGCCACTATGTTAGGAAAGTTAATGTTGGTAATGAAAATAGGCTTCTAAAAGGTATTGATTCCAACAAAGATCAAAGTTATTTCCTTTTTACAACGACTAAAGAGCAACTAGATTTTCTAGAATTTCCACTTGGGGGGCTCACTAAAGATGAGACAAGAATGCTTGCAAAAAAATATGAATTAAATACATCAGATAAAGCTGAGAGTCAGGATATTTGTTTTGTTCCAAATGGAAATTATTCAGAAATAATTAAAAAATTAAAACCAGAATCCTATGCTAAAGGAGATATTGTAAATTTGAACGGAAAAGTTTTAGGAGAGCATGATGGTATAGTGAATTTCACTATAGGTCAGCGTAAAAGAATTGGTGTTTCAAATGATAAGCCGCTATATGTGATAAAAATTGACCCAAAAAATAATAGGGTTGTAGTCGGTGAAAAAGAGGATTTAAAGTCTATGAAATTAAAGATTAAAGAGCTTAATTGGTTATCTAATAATGAGTATTTAAAAGATAATATTAAGTGCTCAGTTAGGTTAAGGTCAAATCATAAAGAAGTGGATGCAAATGTGAAATATTTAGGTGATGGGTTTGCAGATGTTGCACTTGAATCATCTTATTATGGTATTACACCCGGTCAGGCATGTGTTATGTATGATGGTGATAGGGTGCTTGGTGGTGGATGGATTATGAGAGAAGATTATTAATATGAATTTTATAGATAAAATAGCGTGTTATATACAAAATTCACTGTGGTCTAAAGTTACTTTGATAAATTATCTATTATTACCATTATCAGCTATTTATAGCCTATTTAGAAATTTGAGATATTATTTTTTTCAAACACCAATAAAATTTGAAAGTAAAATAGTTTGTGTAGGTAATTCAATATCAGGAGGAGCTGGAAAAACACCTGTTGTGATAAGGTTGGTAGAGCTATTATCACAGGATAATAAATTAGATATTGCAGTTGTTGCTAGAGGATATAAAGGAAATTTGAGTAAAAAGGTAGTAAAAGTTAATTTAAAAAAGCACTCATACAAAGAGGTTGGGGATGAAGCATTATTAATTGCAGAGCACACAACGGTTTTTATTTCTAAAAATAGAAAGCTAGCAATTAGAATGGCTGAAAAAAATGGTGCCAAAATTATCATTTTAGATGATGGATTTCAAGATAATTCAATCCATAAGGATTTTTCTATATTGGTAATTAGTACAAATATTTTTAAACCCCAAACAAATACTTTTTTAATACCTGCTGGACCAATGAGAGAAAGCTTAAAAACTAGTATAGGGAAAGCTGATATTATTATTACCTCAGATGAAAATCATAAATTAGCAAAACATAAGCTGATAATAGGCAAGGAATTATTTCATCAACAACAAGTGATAAAAAATCAAGAAGAAATTCAAAATAAAGAATTTATATTGCTATGTGGAATTGCCCAGCCGGAAAGAGTTGAAAAAACTGCAAAAAATTTAAATGCAAAAATAATTAAAAAATACTTTTTTCCTGATCATTATAATTTTTCACTTAATGAGCTAGAAGAAATTTATGACGAAGCTAAAAAATTTAACTGTAAAGTTTTAACAACAAAAAAGGATTTTGTTAGAATTAATTCAAAATTTTATTGCAATACAGTTGTCATTGACTATTCAATCGAGATTAATGATGAAGATAGATTGATAAAAAAATTATTAACCTAATTTAATTTTATATGCTAAATTTAAATAAAATTTTTTAATGTATGTTCGCAAATATTATTGAAATATTAGGTATAGTGTTGCCAATCGCCTTAAAAATTTTACTTTTAGTTGTTCCACTTTTGCTATCAGTTGCATATCTAACATTAGCTGAGAGAAAAATTATTGGATGGATGCAATTAAGAAGGGGTCCGAATAGAACAGGTTTTCTTGGTTTATTACAGCCTATTGCTGATGCCCTTAAGCTAATTTTTAAAGAACCCATTATACCTAGAGGAGCTAATAAATTTTTATTTTTACTTGCACCAATTATTACATTTTCATTAGCTATGATAGGTTGGGCAGCGATCCCTATTGATAATTTTGTTATAGCTAATCTTAATATTGGAGTTATGTATGTGCTTGCAATTTCATCGCTTGGTGTTTATGGAATTATCATAGCTGGGTGGGCCAGTAATTCAAAATATGCATTTTTAGGAGCTATTAGATCTGCTGCACAAATGGTATCGTATGAGGTTGCAATTGGGCTTTGTATAATTTGTGTTTTACTCACAACAGGAACATTAAATTTGACTGAAATTGTCAATGCTCAAAAAGAGATGCCATTTTACATGGATTTATTGCTTTTTCCTATGTTTGTAGTTTTTTTTATTTCTATTTTAGCAGAGACTAACAGGCACCCTTTTGATTTGCCAGAAGCAGAATCAGAATTGGTGGCAGGTTACAATGTGGAGTATTCATCTATGCCATTTGCATTATTCTTCCTTGGAGAATACGCAAATATGATTTTGATGAGCTCTTTTACTGTATTATTGTTTATGGGTGGTTGGTTACCTCCATTTAAGTTAGAATTTTTAAATTTTATTCCTGGATTTATCTGGTTTATTTTAAAAATTATGTTTTGCCTATTTATTTTTATTTGGGTCAGGGCATCAGTTCCAAGGTTTAGATATGACCAGTTGATGAGATTGGGTTGGAAAGTCTTTTTACCATTTACTTTAATTTGGGTTATTTTAATTGCCTCTATAGTTGTTTATACTTAAGTGGATTTTATGAAAAGGGCGGCTATACTATTGCAAGATAATTTAGAAAAAATTGTGGAGGCTTTTTCTAAAGGTAAAGTTGTTTGCATACCAACTGACACAATATATGCAATGTCGTGTGATGCAATGAATGTGGATGCAATTGAAAGAATTTATCAAATCAAGAAAAGAGATTTAAATAAAACGCTACCCGTCTTTGTGGCAGATATCGAAATGGCTAAAGAATATATCAAATTTTTCTCCAAGGAATTAGCGCTTGCAGAAGTTTTTTGGCCTGGAGCCTTGACTTTCGTTTCTGAGGTAAATAATCAAAAAATTCCAAAAATCCTAATTAACAAAAATAAAATTGCTATTAGGGTGCCAAAATGTAAATTAATACAAAATATTTGTAAAAGCCTTAATAAGCCTATTATAGCAACAAGTGCAAATATATCAGCTCAATCAAGCATTATTTGTGCAGATGAGATAATAAAAAATTTTAATCATCAAGTTGACTATATATTAGAAGATTTTAATATGAATAAAAAAAATGATTTAACTCCATCGACCATAATTGAGTTTATTAACAAAGATAAATTTAAAATTATAAGAATTGGAAAAATCTCAGAGGATGAGTTTAATAAGGTTATCAATTAGAATTAAGTGCCATATATTTGGTTTTATTTCACTTGTGGATATGGTAAATACCCAGTTCCTTTAGGGATGAAACTTTAATATTTTTCTTTTTACTCATTTTTTACTTCGATATTTATTACTTTTTATATCAAAATTTATCTTTTCCTTCTTATCTAGTTTTAGCACAGCCTCTACTTTTGTCACATTTATCTTTTCTTGACCGTGATGTTTTTTTATGTGTGCAATAATGTGTATTCGTGATAATACATTGCGTTTATAAAAAATAATGCTATAATCTCACCGTATACTTTTTTTAAAGTGGCATTTATTGCAATCTAGGTTTAATTAACGATGTATAAAACAGGGAAATTTAATTTTTTAGAAAATTTTATAAAGGGTATTGTCTCTTTTGGTAATTTTTATTATGGTGCTGTAAAGAAATTTCATTCAAATAGGCATAATAATCTAGATGATAATTTTAATGATGTCGCATTTATTATTAGTAAAAATTTTAATAAAATGAAAGAGCATAAAAATGAGGAAAAAAAACGTAAATTTCGAAATCAATACAAAAAGAAATAAAATAATAAACAATAATAGGTACACTAACAAGAATACTAATAATCATAATAATAAATTCCCATCTCCAGCAATTTTAGAGAGCTATGAAGAAATTTATCCAGGGTTCACTAAGGAGCTAATGGAGTTAACAAAAATGGAGCAGGGACAAAAAGTTCATAATCATGAAAATTGGGTAAAATCAATAAATGCAACATTAAGGTTTGGGCAATTTTTAAGTTTTGTATTTAGCATTATTGTACTATATGTATCTCTAAATTCATTTAATGGCGGATCTGTTAAAACTGGGGCAATAATATTTATTACATGGTTTGTTTTTCTTCTTATAGTAAATATTAAATCAAATAAATTAACTGAAAAGTTATAGTGAATTTTCAATCCTGATAAGGTAAGTTAATTTGGAGTGCTCATATTTTTACCAACTAAAAAGGAAGATGAACCAACACAATTACCTAATCATTAATACCTTTTTGATAAACAAGCGTTCCTTCAAGTTCTTTGACAAATTTATAAGTCTCAGAATTTATATCGAACCAGGTTGAATCAATAGGGTAATTTAAAGATAAGCCTTTTATGGAGTCTCGGATTATTTCATAAACCTTCATCCGTTCATCAATAGTTTCTCTATACGCCAATATTCCTATTACTAACCTTTCTTCATTATCAATTTGTAAATAATGATAAATCTCAATAATTGTGGGAATATTTTTAATTTTTTCTACTATTTCTGCTATTATTTCATTTGGTATTGGATCTTTGGGAATTCCTATCACTACATTTGTGCCGCTTGATATTGTTTCTGTTATCATACCATCTGGTAAGCGATATAGGGGAATAAGTCGATCTAAGATTATTTTCTCAAAATTATTCTTTCCTGCCATTTCTAGTGCATCTTTACTTTTCATCTTGATATAGTTACAATCTTTTTTACTCATAGTTTCGAGTAATGATTTTTTACTAGAAAATACCCATAAAGTTTTTTTACCTTCATGAATACCTGCACTAATAATTTTAATTGATTTATCTCCTTCATTATTTTTCACGGCACTATAGTCACCAGCAATTGCTATATAAATATCAGAGTCTCCTTTCTTAAATTCCCAAGAAATTGCATTAAAATCTTTTTCAGAAATAGGTACTATAGGATCAAGCGCTTCTATAAGCGATGTTAATTTTGATTTTTTATTAAACAAACTAAACATCATTTTACCTGTAGTATAGGCTTAAATTTCTTATTTCTACAAATTTGTACATTACAGATTTATCATATTACAATCAATGCTCACATTAAAATGAAAATTGATAATTGTCAAAAAATGTTAAATAGTGTATTGTCTAGAAAAATAAAATGAGTATTTTAAGTGCATAAGTTTAGGACACATAGGTGTGGTGATTTAAGTTTTAATGATATTGGAAAGTTGGTAAAGGTTTCTGGTTGGATACATAGAAAGAGAGATCATGGGGGGGTATATTTTATCGATTTGAGAGATCATTTTGGTATTGTTCAATTGGTTACTTCAGATCAAGATAATAGGATTCACACTATACCAAAAGAAGATTTTGATAGATTAACATCGCTAAGCTATGAGAGTGTAATAACAGTGGAGGGTAGGGTTGTTAAAAGATCGGACGATACGATTAACAACGAAATGGCAACTGGTGAAGTTGAAATTGTTATTGAGAAGTATATTGTTGAATCTGAGGCGGAGATATTGCCGATCAATGTAAATTCTACTCAACCTTTTCCAGAAGATTTAAGATTAAAGTATCGTTTCCTTGATCTAAGAAAAGATAAGATGCACCATAATGTTAAATTAAGAAGTGATGTTATAAAATTTTTGCGAAATGAGATGTGGAAACAAGGTTTTTCTGAGTATCAAACCCCAATTTTAACAGCAAGTTCTCCAGAGGGAGCTAGGGATTTTTTGGTACCGAGTAGGTTAAATCCTGGGAATTTTTATGCTCTTCCGCAAGCCCCACAGCAGTTTAAGCAATTATATATGATTTCTGGATTTGATAGGTATTTTCAAATTGCACCATGCTTTAGAGATGAGGATGCAAGGGCTGATAGGGCACCTGGAGAGTTTTATCAACTTGATATTGAGATGTCGTTTGTGACACAGGAAGATATATTTGCTACACTAGAGATCATATTGTCAAACACTTTCAAAAATTTTTCTAATTGGAATATTTCTAGCTCTCCATTCAAAAGAATATCGTATGATGAGTCAATTTTAAAATATGGTACTGATAAACCTGATTTAAGAAATCCCATAGTAATAGCGGATGTTTCAGATGTTTTTAAAGGATCGGATTTTAGTATATTTAATAATGCGATTGAAAAGGGTAGCGTAATAAGAGCGATTCCAATTCATAAATGTGGAGATTTGAGTAGGGGTTTTTATGATAAAATGATTGCCTATGCTCAATCTGATTTAAAAGCAAAAGGGTTAGCTTACATTATAGTTGATGAGAGCGGAAATGGCAAAGGGCCAATAGCAAAATTTTTGAATGATGAAAAATTTGTAGAGCTTAAGAAAATTTGCAATTTAAACCCTGGTGATTCAGTCTTTTTTGCCTGCGATGTTGAAAAAATTGCTGCATCTAATGCTGGTAAAATTAGAAATAAGCTTGGACAAGATTTAGGGTTAATTAAAGAAAATGAATTTAATTTTTGTTGGATAGTTGATTATCCGTTTTACGAATGGAGTGAAGATGAAAAGAAATTAGACTTCTTCCATAATCCATTCTCTATGCCTCAGGGTGGTTTAGATGTTTTAAATAAAGCAAGTACAATAGAGGAAAAATTGAGCATTAAAGCATATCAATATGACATAATCTGTAATGGTATTGAACTTTCAAGTGGTGCTATAAGAAATCATCAATTACCAATAATGTATAAAGCATTTGAAAATACTGGATATAGTGTAAAGCAGGTTGATAAGTCATTCCCAGCAATGGTGAAGGCTTTGAAATATGGTGCACCGCCTCATGGAGGGATTGCTCCAGGAGTTGATAGGATGATAATGCTGCTTGCTAATGAACCAAATATTAGGGAAGTTATTGCATTTCCACTTAATCAAAATGCACAAGATTTGTTGATGGGTGCTCCATCTGAAGTTGATAAAAAATTACTATCAGAGTTAGGGCTATCGATTGCAAAAAAGGTAAAACAATAAAGTTAATTATTTAATGATTTTTGGTATTGGTTGCGATATTGTGAGTATTGATAGGATTCAATCTACGTTAGATAAATTTAAGGATAAATTTTTAAATAGGGTGTTTACAGAGCAAGAAATAAGATTAAGTAGATCAGCAAATAGCGTTTTTTATTACGCCAAGAGATTTTCAGCTAAAGAGGCGTATGCAAAGGCAGCTGGATGTGGAATAGGAAAAAAAATTAATTTTCAAGATATTGAAATATTAAATGATGAAAATGGGGCTCCTTATTTTAGTAAACACCCGTTGCAAAAAAAAAATATCAAGGCTTTTTTATCAATTTCTGATGAAATTAAATATGCCATATCTTATGTAGTGTTAGAGGAAAATTAATCACAAATTATAATCTTCTTGCTTTAAAGATGCAAATAAAACTCCCTATTTAACAGTAAAATCAAAGTATTCATTTTTAAATGGTTCATCGATCAGTGTGAAATGCCACCATTCCTTCCATAAATTCTGAAAGCCATATTTTTCCATTATTGACTTAAGTAATAACCTATTTTTTTTAGCCTCACTTGATACATCAGCATTTGCAGTATTGGCAATTTTATCAAAAAAGTCAAAAATAGTGCCCATCTCCAATTCATTATCAGTATTTTTTTCAACTATCGTTAAATCAACGGTACTTCCCCTAGAATGAGTTGAAAGGGTATCTGCTATGTAATTACCAATTGTTTTGGAGCGATGGATATTTGGGTAATACATTTTTTTAATATCTGGATTATTCTCCTCAGAATTAGCCCAATCTATAAAACTCTTCGCAGACATTTTAGGTCTATAAGCATCAAAGACTTTCAAATTCAAGCCATATTGATTAAGCTCCGAGTTAATTTGTTTAAGAATGTTTGCAGCTTTCAATGTGATAATGCAGACTTCTTTTTCATACCCAACAACGACATTACCAGTGAAATTATTGGCCGTAGCATACCTGATATCGGTAATTATCTCAGGTGCAACATCATTTAGATATATAAAATCCTTATGCATAAAATTTAATTTTATTATCTATGATACTTCCTAGGTCAATAAATGCAAGTAGTATGAAAAATATAGGGTCAAATAATTGTAGCCATATTGAATATGAAGTTTTCAAAAATTATTAAGTCTGTGATGAATTTCGATAAATCCAAAAATAAAAAAAGTCTTGTGGGGAATTTGAAAAGTTACCCATCTCAATTGAACTCTTATTTTTACAATATTGGTAAACCAGTTTGGATGGAAAGGAATTATCAGCAATTTGCACAGGAAGCTTATACAAAAAATGTTGTAGCATATTAGAGCCATCAATATGATTGCAGGGGCAGCTGCCTCAATTGGGTTAAAGGTATTTGATTATAAGGGGCATCCGATTGAAAATCACCCAATTATTGAGCTTTTATATAAACCAAATCCGCATCAAAATAAGAGTGAATTTCTGGAGAGTGTGTATTTATATAGGTTGATAAGTGGAAATGCTTATGTCTTTTCAGCTTCTGATACAAACAAATTACCCAAAGAAATTTACAGCTGTCAATAAGAAAGTAAAAGTGCACCACCATAGGCACGCAAAAGTGCACCACTAAAAAGTCAATAAAATAAGAAAATCAGCTCACAAAAATTACAAATATTAGCAACTAAAAACTTTTTATTAGTATGGGTTGTTGAGA
>CAISOX010000033.1 GCA_903887235.1 uncultured Alphaproteobacteria bacterium
CAATAACTGGAGGAGTAGTAGAGTTAACGCCGAAAGTGGCGTGCAATATAGCTAAGATATTGCATTGGTACAAAGTAGCATTTGAATTGCCAGCATCTTCAGATGTCAAATACCACAAACCAGAAGAAGAAGGATTGCTTGAGAAAATAAAAAAGCTGCAAGCATTCAAAATTGATCTTACGAGTAATGAGGGAGTGGAAGCTAAAAATAATCTGATAATGTATTTATCAATTTTATATAAAGATAAATGCCATAAAGATACTGCATCTCACATAGATTATGAGAAAGAATTAAGCGCAATGATGTCCTTAAGTAGTGACAAGCTAGCTGATTTTATAACTCATGCAGATAGTAAGAAGGAATGTCTTAAAACAAAAGATGTAACGATAGGTGAGGAGTGTGAAGTATTCATGCGAGGAATAGAAACTGAAATGACGCAGTTATGTCAGGTCATTCATGAAGATTTATAACAATAAGTAATAATTATGAATAAATTAATAACAACATTATCAATTATAGGCTTTTTAGGAGGCAGTAATATAAGTTTTGCGGAGAGTATAGAGCCTCTTTATTCTTCACATTCAAATAAAGCTAAAATTGAACAAAGCAATAAATCTAGTAAATCGGAATATAGTGAGAGTTTTTTAAATTTACTTAAGACAGAGAAGGAATATGAAAAAAGCAGGCTAAAATACCATTATATACTAGGGCTATTTTTAGATTTTGGTGATGGGAAATTATCCATAGATAATCTTGAGAAGGAAATTGAGAATAAAATCAAGTTATGTAAAAAGATGGAAAAAAAGGCATTTGAAACATTTGAAAATGACGAGGAGAATAAATTATATGCGATAACAATAAGGGAGGTATGGGAGAAATTTGAAGTAGCTGTAAACAGAGATAAGAAGCGACTACTAATAAATGAAATAAACATTCAAAATATACGAAAGAAATATAAAGAAGTAGCCATAAAATGGTTTAGTTCTCAATATGGAATAGAGAATAAAAAAAAGCGTAAGAATTCAACCTGTGATCATGTTCCTACCAAGGATAATTGTGACAATAAGACAATAAAAAAGAAAGCAGAGGGGATGTCTGATTCCTTAGGTAAGGAGAGTCAAGGATCAATTAGTGAATCATCACATAAACATAAGTAAAAATGGAAACAAAAATTTTTCAATCAACAATTAATAATAAAAAAGGAGAGTCAAAAATGAAAATCAGCCAGAATAAAATAAAAGATCAAAAAGCTGGAGTAATATCAACAAAGCAAAATAAATTTGCAAATAATGCGCTTACAGCATGCATGTTAACAGTATTGGCAGTAGCGATAACAAGTGAAGCCAGTGCCGCAGGTACTGCAGTGCAGCTTGATTTTGTAGATAATCTACAAGCAACAGTTAAAGAATTAATGCAAGGGGCTGGGTCATTTGTAATAGATGCGATGATACTTGCAGGAGGCGGCTATGCCACAGCAAGAACATCAACCCCTGCACCAATAATACTGGCAATTTTATCAGTATTTATCTTTGAGATATGCATCAAATTAATAACTAAATAACTCTTATGAAAACAAAAATATTCATATTACTGGACGAAGAGAGAAAGATACTGAGCTTTGCCATTAGTGAGATAGTATTTACAGTTGCACTTGCGGTGATAGGATTTGCATTTCATGCTTTGATAATAGCGATAAGTGGCATATTTTGCGGTGTATTTGTTATGAGATATATCAAGGCAAAGCTCAAGAAAACGGGTTTTGCAAAGAAGGTATTTTTTATTTTAAGCGACCTAATTAGTGCTAAAGACATTAAATGTTACGGGAAGTATTATTTGTAAAAATTATAAAAGGTACTTATGAATCCACTGAAATCAAATGAACAAAACCAAGTTCTCTATAAGCAAAGGAATATATTACTTGCCATTTGTTCCTTATTGTTAATTGGTAATATTTTATTTGGGATAATTGCAATTTCTAAAAATGATAAAACGATTATTGTTCCAGCTTTAAAAGATACGGTATCGGTCACAGGCAAGAATAGTTTTAGTGATTCTTATATAGAGCAGATGACATTGTTTTATATTGAGATGCTGCTGGATTTAACGCCAGATAATATCGACTATAAAGCACAAATTTTACTCAAGCATGTAAATAGCAAGTCCTATCATAGCTTTATAGAGCATTACAAAGAAGAAAAGCAAAAATACAAAAAATATAAATTAGCTACTAAATTCGATATTACAGGTCTTAAGATATTTAAAGGTGGTGAGGAAGTAGAGGTTGAAGGAATATTAAGTTCAAGTTTTGGTAAAGGTAGTGAGAGTCAAAAGCTGGCTACCTATGTCATAGGATATGGTAAATCACATGGAAAATTATTAATTCAAACATTTAATGAGAAATCATGAAAGAGAAAAAATATAAAAACAACCCTAGAATGGCAGTTATTCTGGTAGCAATTACTGCAATATTTACAGGATTAATATCACTCCAAACCTCAGCATATGCTGCAATTTACAAAGCAAATAGCAATAAAAGAATCAATATTGAGATATCACAAACTGGGGTTAATAGAATAGAAGTTAAGAAGGACCGTATTGCAAAAGTGATTGGTAATATAGATGAGTATAGTATTGAAGGAGATAGCAAAACTGGTGCGATATTTTTATCAATTAAAGCAATAGCTGGTGAAATAGTACCAATTACAATTATTACAGAAAAAGGCTTTACCCAAGATATTAATTTTAAAGTAAAAAAAGTAAACGAGCCAGAAACCATTATTATAGAAAAACCAGCGTTAAAAGAAATAAAAGCTAAAGAAAATCACCCACAAGATATTGAAGAGCAAGTAATTGAGGCAATTAGAGATATTTCAAAAGGAGAAGATCGCAGCTTCACTAAAAGAGATATATCTCAAAAAGAAATAGCTAATTACAAAAACCAGCAAAATCCCAGTCATAATCTCAATAATAATTTAGTATTTAAAGGTTATCAAGCTTTAGAGGCTAAACAAATAATAGTCACCAAA
>CAISOX010000034.1 GCA_903887235.1 uncultured Alphaproteobacteria bacterium
TTGTTAATATTAATGGTAAAAGTTTTAGAATGAAAACAAAAAATCAAAATAAAACGGAGGCTAAATAATGTAAAAAAATTTATTTATAGGTGGTACAATTTTCGTTAGCACAGGTGGTACAATTTTCATTGACATTGACATGTATGCCGGTCTATATGAGCAAGTCCATGTAATTCTTTTTTAACCAAAACGCCCGTTGTTAAACATCTAAAAATATCTTATAATTACTAACTTGTATCAGAATGTTGAGGATAATATGACTGAATTAAAGAATTCCGTATATAAATTTGTACAAAGCCATGAATATTTGCTGACACCGCTCACAAATGCAGCTTTGGGATTTAGCGTTGGGGGATTTTATGGAGCTCTTGTTGGGTTTGGGGTGGGAGCATTAGATGAAGGATTGCTTTATAACGGCATTACTGAACAAAGATATCTAAGTGCTACATTCATGGGTGGAGCAACGCTTACTTCATTTAGAAATGTCAACCAAGTTTCTATGACAAATGAAATACAAGAATTTGAATATACTTTGGCTACCGCCATTATCTCTACATTCCAAGCATCAAAAAATACAATTTACACCGTAATGACCACAACTCTAGGAGCAGGTCTTGGCCTAGCCGTCGCAACTGGAGTAATACAAGAATATCCGATTGTAATACAAGCAACTAAAAATGCGGTTTTAGGCGGTCAATTATATGGTTTATATGGTTCATTAGGGGGAATAGCATGCTCTGCGCTTGATTCAGGTCTTGCAAGTTATAACCTCACCTCATATACCCATTGCTCATCATGGTTAGAAGGATTGGTTTTTGCAAAATATACTTTGCCAGTTTTGGGATATGCAGAAGAATGGGTAGAAAATAATGCCCGTTTCAAGACAATATATACGCAAACCAAAGATTATCTTCCTTATGTATGGCAATCTATAATACCAATTTACACAGCTTATACCAGTAATACAGAGCAAAATGCCACATTGCCAGTTCTAAAATTAGCGCAAGATTTAGAAAAAACCTATTCATCTGTTGTTAATAAAACTGAGGTTGACGCTATTATCGAAAAACAAATATTAACATCTGTAGGCTTAGGCCTTACCCGGCAAAAAGTAACACTAAGATTGTATGAACAATTTGATGTCTTGCGATCATTTGCATTTCAATCAGGTTTAGATGCAAATAGCGGAGTGAAAAAAGAATTTCTAAAATTATTACCTAACATATTTAAAAATGTGGCATCACAAATAGCACAACAATTTTTATCCGGATATTTTTTATTTAAATTAAATACTAAAATAGAAGATCGAGTTCTTAGTGAATTATTTAGCGGTGAAAATATGCTAAAACTTCAACAGTCTTCTCTTAATGCTGAATCATTAATAGATCGAATTAATCAAGATGTATCAATAATAGTAGAAGGGCTAAATGTTGTTACTTCTGCAATATCAAGCCATGCCTTAGCAATCCTATCTACTAAATTTATTATAGATCATAATATCTTTGATATAGTTGTTTATACCTCTGGATATAATGTAATGAAAGGAACAATCACCAAATATCTTGCTACTATGACAACTTCAATTTCAGAACAAGTAGATACTCAGAATTCACGATTAATAAAAATAAACAAAGGAATATTACGCCAATGCAAAGACATAAGCTTAAATGATGCTACAAACTTTGAATACGCACAGATAAGTAAAGCTGCTCAAGAATTGAGAGAATTGCAAGTATCCAAAAGCATCTCTCAACAGCTGCAAAATACATGGGATGAAACCAAAGGATGGTTAGATTGGATAACACCTCTTTTCTTTGCTCTCTTGAAAGTAATAAACAAAACATTACCACCTCAATGTTTATTAAAGTCAACAACTTCAGTTGGACAAGTTACTGCAATGCTTGCATGGGAAAATGAAAATGCCAACGCCATAGCCCAAACAGAATTATCAATTAGCAAATTTAATGAATTGGTTGGAATGATTAGAGATAATACCGGCAATCCGGAACACAGTATCAAATATCATATAAATAATGGCAATGCTTTAGTTATTGATTCGGTAAATTTAAAATATAACCAAACCAATATTGTCTCTATCGATAAATTAGTTTTTGAAAAAGGAATGACTTATGCTCTCACAGGCAAATCCGGCTGTGGTAAATCTAGTTTATTGTTTAAAATAAAAGGTCTTGAGCATGATGGCATAATTGCTTCCGGTGGTATTAGTTACCCTGAGAACAGTAATGTGGTGTTTGTAACGCAAAATGACTATATACCACTTGAAAGTACTTTATACCAAGTGATAATGGTTCCAAGAACACCGGCAGAAGCAGAAAATCTAAAAGGACAATATCTTGATAGAGTAAAACATCTGATGCGTTATTTAGAAATTAGCACCCATAATATGATAGATTCATTGGACCTTAAAAAAGACTGGACAATAACATTAAGCGGTGGAGAAAAAAAGAAAATAGCCCTTATGCGCGCGATTTTGCAGGATCCCGATATATTGATCTTGGATGAAGTGTTTAATGGTATGGATAAAAGATCTATCCAACTTGCTCAACATGTTATTAAAAAATCTTTGCCTAATGCCATTATTCTTATAGTAGATCATCATGCAGACGATAATAACCATAATGGATGCTATGACCAAAGGGTTCATTTTGAAAATAAAACTACCACTTTGATGGATATTGCTCCTAATGAGTCAACAATTAGTACAGAAGAAATTGAACTGTTTATTGATGAGCATAGACCCTTTGAACTACTGACGCTTCCAGGTCAATGTTATGCTAATGAGTCTGTGGCTTTAGAGTCTTCCTTCTGTCCCAGCCACTAGTTTTTTGATATTGTCTTTGTGGCGAAAAGAAAAATACAAAGTAATAAATTGGTGGACATATAACAGGGATCTCAAGAAACGTGGAGATTTGACAATCTGCTTTACACAAGAAGGAATAGAGCAAAGGATAGAGGAAGTATAATAGTCCCTTCCTCCCCAATTGCTGATAGCGCCTACTTTCGTTTTGAATACTGGGCTGTATTTTTTCTTTTTACTCTTTTTTTTACTCCGATATTTTATTTATTTTTTTATCAGAATTTATCCTTTCCTTCCTGTCCAGTTTTTTAACAGCACCCCAGGAATACTTGGTGCAATGGTAGCTACAGACCAAATATCACAATTAATAGCAGACATTTTGCCAGAATCTATATTCGAAATGATAGATAATATGTTTGAATTTCAAATTTTTTATGGTGATATAAATGAGCTGTAAAAATCATTCGGTAAAAAATTATGAAGAAAATAAATAATTATAGAATAATATCTCCTTTGTTATGTTTATATAATGGATATATGCATTCTGCTATAAGGTCTTTTGATTCAGAAGGAGTAGATTATTTTTTGTTAGTGGACATAGAGAATTTAAATACAAGATTAGCAAGAGTTCAAGATTGTAATCCAAGGAGAAATGATGAAGAAGGTAGATATTTTAAATTCAAGGAATTTGAAGAGAGTAGGTATTATAAAATTGTAAATAAATATAATATTATAGAAAATAATAATAAAGATAATCAAGGTCTAAAAAGCATAGATAAATCAGAAGGAGTATTTATTTCAATAGATATGTGTCCTTCGGTTAATAAAATAGAAAA
>CAISOX010000035.1 GCA_903887235.1 uncultured Alphaproteobacteria bacterium
TACATATGGAACAAAGTATTTGAGTATTCAATCAGTCCAATTAAAGCTTATAGTAATAAAAAGAACCAAGAAGTATTATTAAATCTTTATAAAACAGCATTTAGCGGAGATCTAAATAATTGGAGGGAATATGCATGCAAAATAAATAGTAGCCAATTTCTAATGGGAGAAAAGAAAACAAAAAATAACTTTAAAGCAGTATTTAGCTGGTTAATAAAAGAAGAAACAATAGAAAAGATAATGAATGGAGAATACGGAGTAGGGGATAGAGAGCTAGATATGAATAATGTAACAAAAAATATAGAAGAGAAAAAAGAAGAGATGGTAAATAAAATGGATAAAAAGATATCAGAATATATAAAGCTTAAAATAGATGAAATGACAGAAAGAAGGGAATTTGAGGAATATGTAAAAAAGTATAAAGAAGAAGCAAAAGAAGATGAATATATGATATTAAGGGTAATGAAGCATATATCCTATTATAGCTTATTTAAAACAAATGAATATGAAGTACTGAGAGAAAGTCTGTATGAAAGCTACATAATGAAGAAATATTGTGGATTAACAAAAATGGAGGCAAGGAAAAAAATAAGAGAAAGAACAAAAGAGGTAGTTGATGATAAAGGAATAAATGAGATGGTAATAGAGGAATTGAATAAAAAAGGGAAAGAAATAGAATATTTTGATATAAGTGATGGTATGGGTAAAATAGGCTTGCACTCAATATGATAAAAATATTAGGATTGATTATGTGTGTTGATTCGCATGCTGTCAAGCGACACGTTAAATTAATTTCTTCATTAAAAGGGTTAATAGTCTGTATAGTTTGAGTTTCTTTACCCATCATTCTATATTTTGTATACTAAGGTCATTATCACTTGGCAGATTATCAGTTAACTCAGCGGCCTTAAAAGTTTCTAGGTTGCACATTGAATTATCATTAAAAACTTCTATACTTATATCATGGAAATCAGAAAAATAACAACTACCAGTATATAGTAATAAGATTGGTATCAATAATTCTTCTTCAGGCAAGGTAAAAGTGAATACCAAACCTTTTTCCAAACTCCTTAATGTGCACTCCTCAGCACTCTTGTATTTAGAATAAAATATTCCAAATATACCTGTATAAAAGTGTGTACCTTTAAAACTTTCTAACAAAGGAAATGGACTCGCTATTTGCAAAGCTTCTGGGAATAAATTGCCAGAAATGAAAAAGTTTATATAACTATTGTTAAGAAAAGTTTCCAATACTTCTATAGATTGGGGAATTATATACCAGTATAAAAGTTGGTAATTTTGCAATATTTTAAGATTTTCTTTATACTGTTGCTCTTTTACTAGAGCTAGTTCATATGCTGCATTATTTACTCCTCCAATAAATATTTTTACATATAGTAACTTTTTTAAAGCATAAAAATAATCTTTATCTGTATGTTGGTAAATTCCTGCTAAATCTACAAAATTCTTTGTAATAGCATATTTGCCAATGCCTCCTATAAATCCAATAAGAAGCTTGTAGTATGTGCAATCAGAATAATCTCTATATGTTTCCCTAAAGGTGTAGCTGAACCATGCTCCTGCAGTATATGCTACCACATCTTTTAAAATGGTAATCATTCCCATATATAAATTTATAGTGGGATTCAAATGGTGGTTATCGCTTAAATGAGATTTATATGTGAATACAAATACAGTAAAGCCATCTGCTAGAATCGAAACAGGGAGCTGGCCCAAAAGTACAGTTGGAGAGTTAACTATCTTATTTGCTCCAAAATATAACCAATCACTTACCAAATTTTGAAAAGATTGATTCTCAACTACATCACTATGACTAGTATTATTCATATTCAATTCCTATAAGAATATTTTATTCCACTTAGTATGGCACTCATCGATTGAGTAAATATGGTAATAATAGCTTCCGTGGTTACTGTCAAGCCAAGTACAAATAAATTGGGTAAAATTTCTATTATACTAAAAGTGAATACTATTCTTAAATAATAAATTAAAATTTGATTTATTATGACATATATTATAACCATTATATTAAATAATCAAATGTTTAATATAAGTAATAGATTTTTAACTAGAGAGGTGCTATTAATATTTAATACTAATTTTACATTTTAAAAATGAAGCAAAAGGTATTGTCAATACAAGGGAGCGGAACTCTGGTATTAGGTGGCTTAAGGATACTCGAATATATAGAGGAGAAAACAGGTAAAAAAATAGCAGAATTATTTGATGCTATAGAGGGCAGTTCATCAGGAGCACTTGCATCATTTATGTTAACTGTGCCAAATGAATACGGACAACCGAAATATAGCGCTAAAGAAGTTTCTGAATTTATAACGTATTGGCACAAGTTAATAATAGATTATGAAAAAACAGGTTTCAAAACAAATGAATTGGGCTATCAAACATTATCACAAGTATATAATAAAATATTTGAAGGAAAAAATTTAGAAACAGCTGTGAGACCAGTATATGGGTATAGTATAAAATATAAAATTATGGGAGAAGAGCTCAAATTATATAGTTGGTCAAGTGTAGGAGAAGCAGCTGGCAGGAAATATACAGATGCAGCACTATCAGTAACTGCACTACCTACAAGATATATACATAAAGTAGGAGATGAATATCATATAGATGGAGCAATGGCTTCATACAATTCGTTTGTGGATATAGCAAAGCATTTTGGAGTTAGAATGAATGAGCTATCCATCTTTAAATTAACTGCTCCTGATGTTCACCAAGTATCTATTTCAGGAATTGAAAAGAGCTTTTTACAAGCTCCAAGTTCAATATCATTTAATCAGTTAAAGCCTCCTTTTTTAGTACATACATATAAGGCTACACATGCGTTTGTAGATGATCAAATTCTTAAGCATTTTTCAGAAACGTCAGTTGTAGTGAGTTATAATCCACCAAAGGGAGTTATTTGGTTAAAGTTATCTATCAAAGAAATAAGGGAGTTATATGATGTTAAAAAATCGCAAGAAAGTGGAGTAATAGCCAAAGTAGAAAATTACTTTGCTGAAAGTTTAGTTGATGAATATAAAGAAGTTGAGTTAAAAGAGTATAATACTATTTCAAGAGAGATTGAATTAATAATAGTAAAAAATATAAATCAACAACAATCTATCAGTATAAAGCAATTTTTATATGCCATAACTGTAACTGAGTTAATAGAAGCATCATCTCTAATAAGCTATTTAACTAAAAGAATTTTAGATCCATTTGTGGAAATAGACGATTTATTAAAAAATAATGAGTTATTAAGAGAAGTAAAAGATAGTAATATAGCGTGGATAGGAACTCATTTTGTATTTGGCATTATTGCTGCTATGAGTTTTCCATATACTCAAGAAATGAAATTAAGTGGGAAATTAATTTTTCCTGTTACTAGTTCTATTAATTACGGTTTAAGATTACATGTTAATGAGATACATAAAAATTTAGTAACAAAGCGTGTAGAACAATTATTAAGAGAAGATGATTTTTTTGATTTCTTTACAAGTTGTATGCCTGAAATATTTATAAGTGCAACTGGAGCTACTATTACAACTTCAATTTCATCATTAATGATCCCGGGAGTTGGAATTGGATATGTTGCTTTATCTGGATTATCCTCTGGAGCCATTACAGGATTTCAATGTTTGGTAAGTAATAAAAAATTAATTTATAATCATAATAGCTCAACATTTAGCAGTAAAGCTCTTCCTTATATAGCTGATTCTATGGTTTTTATTTCTTTATATAAACAAGCCACATTTGATTTTAGTAGTATAATAGATTCGATGACTAGTATTAAAAAAGTAACAGGAATACTTGGTGCAATAGTAGCTATAGATCAAATATCACAATTAGTAGCAGACATTTTGCCAGAGTCTATATTAGAAATGATAGATAATATGTTTGAATTTCAAATTTTTTATGGTGATATAAATGAGCTGTAAAAATCATTCGGTAAAAAATTATGAAAAAAATAAATAATTATAGAATAATATCTCCTTTGTTATGTTTATATAATGGACATGTGCATTCTGCTATAAGGTCTTTTGATTCAGAAGTAGTAGATTATTTTTTGTTAGTGGACATAGAGAATTTAAATACAAGATTAGCAAGAGCTCAAGATTGTAATCCAAGGAGAAATGATGAAGAAGGTAGATATTTTAAATTCAAGGAATTTGCAGATAGTAGATATTATAAAATTGTGAATAAATATAATATTATAGAAAATAATAATAAAGATAATCAAGGTCTAAAAAGCATAGATAAATCAGAAGGAGTATTTATTTCAATAGATATGTGTCCTTCGGTTAATAAAATAGAAAA
>CAISOX010000036.1 GCA_903887235.1 uncultured Alphaproteobacteria bacterium
TAGTGATTGGCATTGTATCATACTGGGAACTCATTTATTACCTCGTTATATTTACTTTGGGCATCTGTTATTGATAATTTTGAATATAATTCTAATGATTTTCTTGATTCATGGCCAGAGTATGGTTGTATTAATGCATCACTTGCATAACCAGTAAAAACTTTACCATCATTTTTTAAAACATCCTTTCCTGCATTTGGAAGATTTTTCAAAATTGTATTTATTAATGCATAATTTTTTAGCACCTTAGCCGCATCATTCTTAAAATCTTTTTGCTGGTATACCTCAAATTTACTCTTTCCCGTCAATATTTCTACTGCTTTTACTACAGCTTTGCTATTTATATCTCCATTTTTACCTAACTCAGTATAACTTTCTTTTATAACCCTTAACAATACTTTCTGCACTTAGATTGTTATTACTTTCTTTGGTAATAACTGCTTTGATTAATCCTTTTAATTTATCATCCGCTCCTCTTTTGAAAACAGCCTCAAAATAGTCAATTCTACTTTGAGCAAATCTTATTTCAAAATTAGTTGCTGCCATAATATCATAATTACCTATTTCAACCCTATGTACTACGCTATTAATAAATAATCATTTCATCAAGTTTTTTCCTCTCACCCCCTAGCCGCAAACCCTTTTTTATTTAACTACTATGCTTAAAAATCTCAGGATTTTAAAAACTTAACATTTCCTAGTTGCGCCCAGTCTAATATTTTTGAATCCCTAGTAAGTAGAGTACCTGCGTATGCTTTAGTTGTGGCTACAATAATTCTATCAGCAGGATCTCCATGAAAATTATCTAATAGCGCAACACTTTCTGCTGCTATCTCAGGCGATATATCACATACAGTCATCCCACTTATTTCTGAAATTGATTTAAGAAAGCTTTGTACTGGCTCATAAATATGAATACGTTTTTTAAAGTTTAGCATTGCTACCTCCCATAAACTAATTGAGGAGATTATTAAACTACCAGAATTTTGCGCATCACAAATGATTTTTTTAGTCTCTTCAGACAGCTCTTCTGGCTTTAGAAGTGACCAAATTAAAATATGTGTATCTAAAATAATATTATCACTCATGCTCTGCATCCCATTTATCATCAATAGAGATAATATCAGACTTAATCTCTGCTTTGTTCTTAAATAATCCAAATAAAGAGCTGTTCTTATGATTAATAGGCTCTATCTTAGCAATTGGTTTATCTCTTTTTGTAACAGTAATGGTTTGATGTGTTTTTTGAATATCATCAAATATTTTAAGACAATGAGTTTTAAAGTAACTAATAGTAATTTTATTTTCCATGGCAATCTTATGTACACTTATACTAGTATTGTATTATGACTATATATAGTAGTCAATAATAAGTTGATTAGTTATGTTTTGGTAAAAACTATAATTATAAAACTATAAAAATAATAATTTTTTAGATTCTATTGGGCCACAATCTTTTTTTTCAATGCCATATATCTATTCTTATTTTAACTTGACTGCGCCTTAAAAACTCTAGCATAATCAAATAATTTCATAAAACTGTCCACTAAATCGATTAATAGATAAGGGTGTCTACTAATAGTTAAAAAACGATATAATAGACGTTGTAAATCACAAGTTTTTGCATGTTTACTAATTTATAATTTAATAGACAGTATCGAATTTGAAAATTACTTTGTAATTTTTATGCACTTTGATTAATTTAACTTTACCCAACTATTTTATAATCTTCTGCTAATATTTCATATGGAATATTTAATGCGCTATGAAGATTTCTAATCATTCGTAAATTTAATTTTCTTTGTTTATTTAATATTTCAGAAACTCTACTTTTGCTTCCAAGAATTTTTTCTAGTTCAGTGCGATTTACATTTTTTTGCTCTATTATGAATTTAATTGCTTCTATTGGATCAGGAGCTGAAATATTAAAATGTTCATTTTCATACTTTTCTACCAAGGTTGATAATATTTCTAGGTAGTCACCTTTTTCAGTATTTAATTTAGCATCCCATAATTTTTCAATAGTGTTAAGTGCGTTTTTATAATCATATTCTGTTTTGATTGGTTTTATTTTTATCATAGTTTTCTCCTAAATATTAATAGCGTCTATTTTATTGTATTCAGTATGAGTGCCTATAAATCTTATATAAATTATTCTAAAATCGTATTTAACACTAA
>CAISOX010000037.1 GCA_903887235.1 uncultured Alphaproteobacteria bacterium
TATTTCTTCGTACATTTGCACCCTATACAATTTGGCACCTATATTTAGTTATTTACAACTAATATAGTGGTGCACTTTTCCGTGCCTATTTTCTTTTTTTATAAGCACTTACTGGTGCAGTATTGCATGCCTATTTACATATGACTTAAAATTGGACGAAGCAATTGCAGTATAAGGCACTAAACAACAGCTTTGCAGCAATTCCCTATCACCCTTTTTTCATTAATATTGGGAAACACCCAAATATTATTAGTTTCTTCAGCCAAGTTATTATATCTCTATTTTCTGTATTTTATAAATTTAGCCAAAATGACATTGATAACAACTGAACCCCTAAGATCAGACAAACCTGTGATTGATAAAAATATTTAGGGCGTTTAACTTGACAACACCCTAATTTAGCAATGATAAAATTATTATAAGTCAACATATGGGTCAGGCATTTCAGATTTTACAAGTGTAGTACCTTTATCATCTGATAACAAATAGTCATTAATTTCAAATTCTAGGAGAATACTTCTTTCAAATGGAGCCCTATTATCATCTGACAATATATATATTAAAGTTGAATCATTCTCTTCTTTTACTGCTATCGATTCAAAATTATGGGCATATCCATATTTACCAGAAGTACTATCGTTATCAATATGGATTATACTTTTTCCTTTAACCTCTGTATTTTTCTCAATAGCATTTTCAATTTCTTGTTTCTTAATATATTTAATATCAATTTCATAGTTTTCAGCAAAACCACCAAATATTTTGTTATAATTCTTTTCAAGAACTAGCAAATCTCCATTTTTCAAAAACTTCAAACCTGAAACTCCATAACCTTCGTTACTTAAATAAGTAAATTTTTTACAAAAATCATATACCTGACAATTTTCGAATAAATTTTCATATACGTTTGTGTAAGCCCAATAATACCCTTTATGTATAGAAATATTTTCCTTATATTGACTGTATTCGGTAATTGCTAAAAATTTTCCTTCTGAATTAATATCAAATGCTTCAATTCCTTTATTATATGATAATTCTTTAGAAAGAAATTCACGATAATAAAATTTATTAAAAGATTTAAATGGAGTTTTAATGTTCCCAGGTAGCTTGTTAAAATCACAATCTTCATAAAGCCAAATTTGATGTAAAGATTCATCTGATATATAACATGAGCCATTATAGACTGCTAATTCTTCAAAATCTTTTGTAGTCGCTGTGTTATAATCATCAACTCTTATCTTACCTATTGTTGTATTTATAAAATTTTGTAAATATCCATCTTTATTTACGATTGACGATTTTAAATACGCCCCTCTATCAGATACAAGTATTAAATCTCCTTTATTATCAAATGCCATTCCTGACCATTCACCAAAACGTGAATCTTGGTCGTTTGTTAAAACGTATCCTTTTTTAAAATACACACCATCAACAAGTAATTTTATACTATGATTGTCATAGTAATTATCCGCATTATTTAGTACAACATTCAATTTAGAAACATCATCAGAATGGTCAACAACATACTTTCCAAATATATGCTTAATTCCTGGTATACCAAAAAATTTTTTCAATATACTTTCTTTTGTTTGCGCTCCTCTTTCCGAAAGGATGCTAAGTGAATTAGTTAAAACATTATAATAATAATTGCTAACACTATATTCATTTTTTTTAGAATTATGTACTTTAGTATCTTTATTTTCTTGATTTAGATCATTTGACATTTTACACCCCATATAAAAAATGTTTTCGCTATTATGCGAAATTTTAATTTTTTGTCAATTAATAATAAATAAAATTAATTTTTATCTTTAAATTTACATAAATCATATATAACACACTCCCCACATATTGGTTTTCTTGCTTTACAAATGTATCTGCCATGCAGAACTAACCAATGGTGTGCATATTTTTTCCACCTAACAGATATTTTTTTATTTAGTGCAAATTCTGTAGCGTCTGGATTTTTAGTTTTACATAAACCCAAGCGATTGCTCACTCTAAAAACATGTGTATCAACAGCTATGGTTGGTTCATTAAAGAGCGAATTGAGTAGCACATTAGCACTCTTCCTACCTACACCTGGTAACCTGTAGAGATCATTAAAATTATCTGGAAGTTGACTGTTATACTCATCAACCATAATTTGGCAAGCATTCATAATATTTTTTGCTTTCGAATTATAGAGCCCAATGCTTTTTATAAGATCCTTTAGCCCCCCTTCCCCTAACATAAGCATTTTATATGGATCATCGGCTATCTCAAATAATGCCGGAGTTACTTTATTCACTCCCTTATCAGTTGATTGAGCTGAGAGAACTACTGCAACGAACAATGTAAAATTATTTTTGTATTCTAATTCAATTTTTGGACTTGGTCGTTGTTTGCTTAGCCTTTCAAAAATTTCATCTACATCCTTTCTCAGCATACATTAAAATTTTAATTTCACCATTTCATCTGGTTTAACCCACTTATCAAAATCTTCTTCAGATATCAATCCAAGTGAGACACCAGATTTTTTGAGTGTTATGTTTTTTTCATATGCATTTTTAGCTATTTTTGCGGCATTATCGTAGCCAATATGAGGATTAAGCGCAGTAACTAACATTAATGATTCATGAAGTGATTTATCAATTTTTTCTCGATTAGCTTCTATCCTCAATAAGCACTTGCTAGTAAAACTAATTAGTGAATCAGATAATAACTGTATAGATTGCAAAAAATTATAAATTATTACTGGTCTAAATACATTTAATTCAAAATGTCCGTTTGAGCCTGCAATTGTTATGATAGTATGATTACCCATAACCTGAGTTGCTACCATTGTTATTGCTTCACATTGAGTGGGATTAACCTTACCTGGCATAATTGAAGAACCTGGTTCATTTGCAGGTAATATTAATTCTCCCAGCCCACATCTAGGTCCAGATGCTAAAAATCTTATGTCATTTGCAATTTTCATCAAACTAGCTGCCAAAGTATTTAGTGCTCCGCTTGCTTCAACAAGCGCATCACAGCTGGCAAGGGCTTCAAATTTATTTTCTGCCGTTACAAATTTAAATCCAGTTATTTCATTTATGTATCTTATAAAACCATTAATAAATCTTTCACTACAATTAATCCCTGTCCCAACAGCTGTACCACCTTGTGCAAGCTGTAGCAAATTTGGTAAACTTTTTTCGACCCTTACAATATTACTGTTGATTTGAGCTAAATAACCTGAAAACACCTGTGACAGTGTAATGGGGGTTGCATCCTGAAGATGAGTTCTGCCGATTTTAACTATCCCTTCAAACTCTTCAATTTTAACCTGTAATACATTTCTAATATGCCTAAGAGCCGGTAGCAATCTATCATTAATTTCAGTTACTGCCGCTATATGCATTGCTGTTGGAAAAGTGTCATTTGATGACTGACTCATATTTACATGATCATTTGGATGAACAGGCTCTTTACTTCCTACTTGTCCATTTAATTCTTCAATGGCTAGATTGGATAAAACTTCGTTCATATTCATATTAGTTTGAGTGCCTGAACCTGTTTGCCAAACCGATAAAGGAAAATTATCATCCAACTTACCTGATAATACCCTATCAACAGCAGAAAAAATAGCTTTGGCAATATTTGGTTCAAGCATTCCTAGCTCCTGATTAGAAAGTGCAGCAGCTTTTTTTTGTTTTGCTAAAGCATATATCAATGCTTTTGGCATTTTTTCATGACCAATTTTAAAATTTTCCAAAGACCTTTCAGCTTGAGCACCCCAGTATTTATCACTTGGAACTTTAATTGCTCCCATTGTATCGTGTTCTATTCTAAATTTTTGCATATTATTAACATATCAATTCAGCAAAACTCTATGATAAAAAATTTGATTCTTCAAGTAGTATATTGCTCTATCTACCTGATCAATTTATTAATTCCAGTATATATTCATAAATTAGTTATTTAATATAAAATTCAAAAGGTTTTTAAAATTTTTCCACATAATATAGCTTCAGTCAGATAGGTAGTGACAAGGAGTGATGAGAGCAGTGTAGTAAAATCTACATAAGCGAAGAATGACGATGTCAATGCATATCTGAATATGCTATCTTCATATTAGCATTTGTATTATAGTATTTAAAACCAACCTACCCTTAATTGTTGATTTAATATAATTGTTTTTGCCTTTCACTAAGAAACCTTTTGTAATTAGATCATTCATAGATTTTAAGTTAGGGATAGCTGATTCATTAACACCTTTATTTAACCTCAATCCCATCGTCAGAACATCCATCATGTTTTGTTTATTGCTAATCTCCTTCTTATCTTGTATCGGTAATTTATATGTATCTACATACTTTAACCATTTTTGTGGGTTATAATAGTTTATTGTATAATAAATTTTGTTATTAAAGATATAACGACCATGAGCCCCAGGTCCCAGCCCAATATAACTACCCAATTCCCAGTAGGATAAATTATGCTTACATTCATATCCTGCCCTTGAATAATTAGATATTTCGTATTGCTTAATCTTATGCGATTTCAAGATATCATATGTTGCTTTATACATGGCAATTGAAATTTCCTCATTCGGCATTTGAAATTCTTCTGCTCTTAAAGCATTGAAAAACTTAGTGCTCTTCTCTATTGTCAGTTGATAACATGATATATGGTAATCTACATATTTTAGTACTTCATTAAGCTCACTCTCCCATTCATTAATTTGCTGTCCTGGAAGACAATACATTAAATCAAATGAATAATTATCAAAAATTTCTCTAGCAAATTCAATAGCTTTTAAGGCATCATGTTGAGAATGAGAGCGACCTAAAAATTTTAAGTTATTATCTCTAATACTTTGTATACCTACAGAAACCCTATTAACCCCACATGATTTAAAATCCCTAAACCGTTCTCTATCAACTGAATTAGGATTTGCCTCCAGTGTAATCTCAATATTGTTAGAAAAATTAGCTATGCTAGAAATTTTATTTATAATAGAATCAACCGTATTAGGTTTCATTAGTGAGGGAGTTCCACCTCCAAAAAATATTGATTTAATTTTTTTATCTTTAATTAAATCCTTATTTAACTCAATTTCATTTAAATATGATTTTTTCCAACTATCATGTTCAACATAATCATTTTCATGGCTATTAAAATCACAATATGGGCATTTAGTCTTACAAAATGGCCAATGAATATATATAGATAATTCATTAGATTGGCTATTCATTACGTAGCTCTTTCCTAAAAATAAAAACTAAAATCAAAAATATAGCATAGAAAGTAAAAATGGCAGGAATTATATACCCATGTATCACATAATATAGAGTAGGATTTTTTAATTTAGGTGGTATAACTCCATCTATAACAGCTTCCGTATTAATTTGGGCAGTCTTTATTAAATCTCCATAGGCATCGATTATAGCTGAGATACCAGTATTAGCTACTCTTATAACAGGTAAACCAAATTCCATAGCCTTTACTCTAGAGATCATATAATGTTGATGTGGACCAAAAGTGTTTTCAAACCATGAATCATTAGTAACATTTAATATAAATCTATACTTATTATAAGGAGACAATGATAGATCATTTTTATGTAACATTGATTCCGAACATATCAGAGGTAAAAAAGCAATGTTATCATCTAATTCGACAATATTCCGAGTACTTCCCTTTGAAATATCATCAAAATTTACTGAATGTGCAATTTTACGCGCTAACTTATTAGTGTTCTTATATGGCATGTATTCACCAAATGGAACTAATATTTTTTTATCATAATGTCCCAATATCTCACCTTTGTGATTAAGTGCAATTAATGAATTATAGCTTAGTAATTTTCCTTCTGTTTTTTCTAGTCTGTCTGTACCAAATATCAATGCAGAATTTTCTGTTTTATCCATTGCTACAAAATTCTTTAAAACATCAAACCACTTAGAGTTTTCTATGATAGGATATGGAAATGAAGCTTCAGGCCAAAAAATATATTGCATATTTTCAAAGCCAGGAGAAAGTGTAAGTTTCGATAATGTGTCAAATGTATAAGCCTGCTTGTCAGAATCACCATAATGTGGCTGCTGTATATTAGGTTGAACTAATCTGATTTTAATCTCATGATCGTCTTTTAACTCATTATTTTTTTCCTCTTTTCTGAGTTCACCTATAATACACACACACACAAATAATAATATGTTTGATATAATGAATTTTTTATTTTTGGTAAATAAACTCGTTGAGAAAAGTGCTAATAGTAAACTTGTTCCATATGAGCCAACATAAGCCAATATGTTATTAAACCAGGGAACGTATATTGCAGTATAACCAAGCAACCCCCAACTAAATGGAAAAAAAGCATTACTTCTAATATATTCGAGTATTACCCATAAAAATGCAAAATTTATAGAATATAAAACATTATTATGTCTTACATACTTTGTTAACATTGCCAATATACCAATCACTACTGCAAATGGAATAGGAATGAGTAATGATAAAAATGGTACAGCCCACTCCATGTTTATATTGGCTTTGTATATAGAAAAAGGGATCCAATAAGTTTGAATTATAAAAAATCCATAACCAAACAATAATCCATGAAGGAAAAGTCTTAAATTTCCATTGATTTTTTTTAGTATAAAAGCAAAAATACCAAGAGAAATAATAAACGGAAATGCTGAAACAGGAAAGAAAGCAAGAGTCAGAGATAACCCAAGCAGCGGTGAGATCAAAATATAAAAATTAGCAATATTCATTCAAATTACCTTTTATTCAAATTACCCTTTATTTTATAACCTCTCCTTTCATACCTTTGCCTCTTAACTCATTAATTGTAACTATATTATACTCTAGATTTTTAGCAACTGTTTTAATCCACTTTTCCAAAATATCAATGTTACTTATACTAGCATTTATAATTACGATAGCATGTCCTCTAGCACTAGCAATTAATTTTAAATCATCTAGTCTTTTTATTAACTCTATCTCTGACATTTTTTGATTTATAACGCTGTCTACTTTTAGTATTTTATCCTTCATGCCAAACTTTATTGCTACGTCTCTAAAAGATTTTATTTCTTTTGGATCATTGTATAAAACGTATTTGTTAGTTTCACTAATTCTTTTAAGCAAAAAATTTAGATCTCTTATATCATCAGTAAACGATTCATCCATCTCGGTGTAATAACCATTAAAGTCATTTGATTTAAATATAATATATTCCAATCTTTTCGAATTATTATCTACTCCAAGTTTGCAAATCAATGAATAAGGACCGTTATCTTTAAAAAAATAATCATTTGTCTCCATAGGAATATTCATCAACAAATCTCTATCATTAATATCAGGGTAATCAAAATGGCTCGCATAAGGGACAAATCCAAGTGAAATTGACTTAGGTAATTTGAGAAGAGCCTTATCAACAACCTCTTTATCTAACCCTAACCCCGCAACCAATATAGATATATTGGGTAAATTTTTGATGGCAAATTTATCAGTTATTTCCTTTGCAATTTTTTCACTTTCATGATGTTTATTTGGACTTCTTATACTGTCTTCAACAATATTATTTTCTTCATAAGCAATATCGTTTTCTTTTTCATTATTAAAAATAGAATTTATAAAATAAAAAGTAGAACCAATAAATATTGAAAATACCAATAAAAATATAAAAATAGTAAAAACACTATATGAGGATTTGTTTAACCTTGAGAATTTTTTCATTATATTAACTTTATACGACATAATTATTTCATTAATGCAAATAATATCACTAATTTTGAATTTATAAAAATAAATTACTTGATTTAGAGATAAATTAATTTAACTTAGGTATAAATAATGAAGTAGTATTTAATTAATGTTTTTCATAGGGTTGCTTTGCTTACTTGTGTCGGTGTTTGTCGGCTATTTGTTTATTGGTGGTAATATAGAGGTATTATTCAAACCTTCAGAATGGATAATTATTATCGGTGCAGCGATAGGAAGTTATATTATTTCAAATCCGCCAAATGTGACTAAGGAGATGATTAAATCTCTCAAAATATTAAATAAAAAATCTCCACATAATAAAAGTGAATATCTTGAATTGCTGATTTTTATGTTTAATTTTTTTAAATTTTCACACTCAAACGGATTAGTAGAGTTAGAAAATCACGTTGATAATACAGAAAAGAGCGATCTATTTACTTCATTCCCAATTATGATGAAGGAGCAGGATGCAAGAGAGTTTTTCTGTGATTATTTTAGAGTTGTCATCCTTGGATTTGAAAATCAAATGGAATTAGAAAATATGATGGAGAATGACATAGAAAGTAGAAAACATCACGTATACGCTGTTTCCCAATCATTAATTAGAATTGGAGATGCCTTACCAGCGCTTGGAATTGTTGCGGCTGTATTAGGTGTAATAACTGCTATGGCCTCAGTTGGAGCTGACCCAAGTATATTAGGACCTAAAATTGCCTCTGCATTAGTTGGTACATTTATTGGTGCGTTTACAGCATATGGTTTAGTTAACCCAATTGGTTATTTCATTTCAAAATTCAAAGAAGATGAGATTAAATTTATTGAATGTATCAAATCTGGAATAATAGCTCATGTTGGTGGCTATCCCCCTTCTGTATCTATAGAATTTGCTAGGCAAGCAATACCCAAAGCTCACAAGCCTACTTTTCAAGAGGTTGAGCTAGAAATTGAAAATAGGATTTCAAATAAAAGATAAATGAAAAAGAGTAAATTTGACAAAGCAATTATAATCAGGAGAAAAAAATTTAATAACCATGGTGCCTTCCACGGTGGTTCTTGGAAATTAGCTTATGCAGACTTTGTTACTGCGTTAATGGCGTTTTTTTTGCTTTTGTGGCTATTAAGTAGCGCATCAAACAAAAAACTAGAAACTATAGCACAGTATTTCGTACCAACCTTGAGTTTCCTAAAAAATGATCTCAAATCCAAAGATAATGATTATCAATACAATAGTAAAATAGGTATACAGTACGGTGTTGAACGCGTTGGCAATGTTGTTGATATACAGCAAGATGGTGAAAAAATTAATGTTGACGAAATGAATAACAAGATATTTTTAAAAATTGAATCAGATATAAATTCAATGTTAGAAAGTAGTCAGGATATCAATAATAGTGTTTCCTATAAAAATTCTGTCAATGGATTAGAGATTACAATTAATGACCAAGACAATAAGCCTTTATTCGAAGTTGGTAGTGCTAAATTAACGGATTATGCAAAAAAGACCATCGACAAAATAATAACATATATAAAGTATTCTCCCAATCTAATACAGATAAGTGGATACACAGATAAATCTAACCAAAATACGTTTGCAGAATATGGAAATTGGGAATTATCATTTGATAGAGCAGACTCTGCAAGAAAATATCTATTAATGAATAATATTTCTTCTGAAAGAATTCATTCAGTGATTGCTCGAGCTGATACTGATTTGGCTGATCAAAATAATCCATATTCCGCCTTAAATAGAAGAATTACAATCATGCTATTAAGAAATTCTGCAATTGAAAATTACAAAATCTCCACACCAATAAATTAGTATATTTTCCGAATGGCTACCATAGCAATATTGCTTATTCTAATATTTTCAAAAAATATCTGCTATGAATTTTCTTTTACTTGACGATTTTATGTTAATTATATATTAATACCTATTACTTTATATTATAGGACTTTATGTCAGAGATTCGTAACGTTGCAATTATAGCCCATGTAGATCATGGTAAGACCACGCTTATCGATAATATGCTCAAACAAAGCGGTACCTTTCGAGACAATCAAGAGGTAGAAACTAGAATAATGGATTGTAACGATATTGAGCGTGAGCGAGGCATAACAATTCTTGCTAAATGCACCTCTATGAATTATGACGGGGTGAAGTATAACATAATAGATACACCAGGTCACGCTGATTTTGGTGGTGAAGTAGAAAGAGTTTTATCTATGGTTGACAGCGCAATATTATTGGTTGACGCATCAGAAGGAGCAATGCCACAAACAAAATTTGTATTGTCAAAGGCACTTTCAATAGGTTTAAGGCCAATCGTAGTAATAAATAAGGTTGATAGATCTGACAGTAGAATTGACGAAGTCCTAGATGAAGTTTTTGATTTATTTTATTCTCTGGATGCAACAGAAGAGCAATTAGATTTTCCGATATTATATGCTGTTGGAAGAGATGGTTGGGCATCCGAAAAAAATGAAATAGGAGAAAATTTAAAACCACTATTTTCAAAGATAAAAACACATGTTCCTCAACCTAATGTTGACAAATCTGCTCCGTTTTCAATGCTTGCCAGTATATTAACTGCAGATTCATATTTGGGAAGAATTTTAATTGGTAAGGTATATTCAGGTTCGGCTAAAGTTGGGGATATTATTAAATCAATAGATTTAAATGGGAAAATTATAGAAAATACAAAACTTACAAAACTTTTTGGGTTTAAAGGAATAGAAAAAATACCAATTGAAATTGCTGAAGCAGGAGATATTGTGGCAATTTCTGGAATAGAAAAAACTTCTGTGGCAGATACAATATGTAATAGTGCTATCACTATACCTATACAATCCACCCCTATTGATCCTCCAACCATGGCTATTACAATAAGCGTAAATAGCTCACCTTTAGCTGGTCTTGAGGGATCAAAAGTTACATCAAGGATAATTTTAGCGAGACTTGAAAAAGAAGCTGAAAGCAATATAACCATCACTTTAAAAATTTCAGAAAATGGTGAAAATTTTGAAATTGGTGGTAGAGGCGAATTACAACTAGGTGTTTTAATCGAAAATATGCGTAGAGAAGGTTTTGAGTTATCAGTTTCAAGGCCTAGAGTATTATTTAAAAAAGATGATAAAGGTAAAACCTTAGAACCTATTGAGGAAGTGCTAATTGACGTAGATGAAGCACATAGTGGAATAGTAATTGAAAAACTTTCATTGAGAAAAGCTGAATTAAAAGAAATGAAGCCATCAACTGGTGGGAAAACTAGGTTAATTTTTCATATTCCATCTAGAGGTTTGATTGGTTATCAGAATGAGTTCCGTAATGATACAAGAGGCACAGGTATCATAAATAGGATATTTCATTCTTATCAGGAATATAGGGGAGAAATTATATCAAGAAGAAATGGAGCTTTGATTTCAAATTCAAACGGAGAATCCGTCGCCTATGCTTTATGGAATTTAGAAGACAGGGGTGATTTATTTATATTACCGAAAACTAAAATTTATGAAGGTATGATAATAGGCGAACATAATAGAGACAATGATTTAGAGGTAAATCCTATTAAGGGTAAGCAACTTAGTAATATGAGAGCTTCTGGAACAGATGAAAGCATAAGGTTGACTCCGCACAGAGTTTTTACGCTCGAAGAAACTTTATCATACATTAAGGATGATGAACTCATTGAGGTTACTCCTGATAATATTCGCCTTCGTAAGTCAATATTATGCCCAAATGAAAGAAAAAAAGCATCTAGAAAGTAAACCGTTCAAAATATGCTTGAGATTTTGAACAAAGCCTTGGATTTTGGCAAAATTTCTTGCAATATTTTGTAATAATTATTTATTTAAAAAATACTGAAATAACGTTTACACATAGAATAGAGAATTATTATTTGTGTATAAATGGATTATCAACAAACTGTTTGTAAAAAGGAGACTGTTTCTGGAATTGGTTTGCATACAGGAGAAACTGTAAAGCTTATCATTTCACCTCTAAAAGAAGATTCAGGCATTATCTTCAAGAGATCTGATATATCCACAAATAATATAATCCCTGCAAAATTTTTTAATGTTATAAATACAAAATTATGCACAGAAATTTCTAATGGTAGCGGCATTAAAATAGCAACCATTGAGCATATTATGGCTGCATTATGGGGCATGAATATTGATAATGCCTTGATAGAGGTATCAGGACCTGAGGTCCCTGCGATGGACGGAAGCTCTAAGGAATTTATCAGTCTAATAAAAAGAGCAGGTATTAAAGCACAATCAAAAAAAAGAAAATATTTAAAAATTTTGGACACCATTAAGGTAACTGATGAAGATAAGGAAATTGTGATTAAAAGTGCTGATAATTTTGCAATTGATTTTGATATTGAGTTTGATCATCAATCCATTGGGCATCAAAATTATAGCCTTTCAGATTCCACAAAATTTGAAGATGAAATTGGAAATGCCAGAACTTTTGGGTTTTTAAGCGATGTAGAGTTCTTGAAAAAAAATGGGCTGGCAAGAGGAGCTTCTCTTAACAACAGCATAGGATTAAGCGAGACTGGTGTGGTTAACAGTGAAGGTCTTAGATGTGAAGACGAGTTTGTTAAGCATAAAATATTAGATTGCGTTGGTGATTTATTTTTGTCGGGCTATAGAATAATTGGAAATATTAAGGCAACCAAAGCTGGTCATAATTTAAATAATGCTATGTTAAAAAAGATATTTGACAATCCAGATTCCTATAAAATAATCTAAATTAAATTTAAAAATTTTAATATTCGGAAATGTTGTTAGAGAATATCATAAAATTTGTGTAAAAAGAACTTCCTTACATAAATAAAAAGCAAAAAAAAATAGTGAAAAAAGTGTAGAATAAAACCTTAATGGTAAAAATCAGGAAATGATTTGAGCCAAAAAATTATTGATAAATCATAGATTTTTCTTGACTATTAAATATAAAATCCCATAATCTGCAGAATAAAATAAATATTATTTATTTTCCCTATCATTAATAAAGTAGCTATTAAGAGTAACCTGATAATTAATATTAAATATAAATGGTCAAATTATGCTATATAATGCGCAAGAAATTTTCTCATCAATTCATAGCAGCCTTCGCAATAATGTATATAATATGTTTGGTGGAGAAGGAAAAGAAATATTTAATTATACAGTAGTAGCACTGACTAGTGATGTGGCTACTAATTTTGTTTTATGGAGTTTTGGATTTGGCCCTGCTTATTACTGATTAAAATGCATAGGTTTTACATTCCTTAATGCCACTTTTAAGTATTATATTAGAGAAAAAATAAATGACTACTTTTATAATAATTATTACTTAAAACATTTGATAGCAGGAGCAGTTGGAGGAGGATCGTATTACAGTTTTAATTATTTATTTAAAGCACATATGGATATAAATTTATTATTCAATGCTGGTGATTTAAAAAACAAAATATTAAATGGAATTTTAAATAACTCTATTTGGGAATTTTCTTCAGAAACCTTAAAAACTATTAGAGAACAAGAAGAGTGGGAAAAATATATTACAGCAGCATACAGCATAGAAGTATTAGATTGTTTTTTTGATGAGGGAGATAAGATGACATGTTTATTATTGAAGCAACCTATAGGAGCTATAAGTAGAGCAATTGTCAATGTCAATGAAAATTGTACCACCTGTGCTAACGAAAATTGTACCACCTATAAATAAATTTTTTTACATTATTTAGCCTCCGTTTTATTTTGATTTTTTGTTTTCATTCTAAAACTTTTACCATTAATATTAA
>CAISOX010000038.1 GCA_903887235.1 uncultured Alphaproteobacteria bacterium
GATTAATACGCATAATACTGTAAAAACAGTAACTAGTCAATATATTATTTATATAATTCGCGGCTACAAATAAGCTTCAATTCCTTGTATACATCTTTTTATCATTATTAGCAAAAAGTCAATAGGGAAACTTCTGTTATACCTCTTAATCTATTATATTTTTTTGAAAGAAAATCTGAGGCAATATTTCTCTTTTCATACATTTCAGCAACATGCTCAAATATATTAATTTTTAATTCTGCTGGAATTTGCTCCAGGTATCCTGCTTCAAAATCGAAATATATATAATTGAAAGATGGTGTTTGTTTAAAAATAACCCTGCTGTCAATAAGATGATAATGGGTATAATTTAGTTTTGATTTTTCTCCATTATTATATAACCCACCTAACTCAATTAGCTTATGCACAGGTTTTCTTGGGAGTATAATTTCAGAAAAATTGCTTGTTGTTTTATATACAGCGTGCCAACATTTTCTACCCAGTGATAAATTTGTGTATTCTTCACAGCTTTTTACAGCACTTAAAATCAAGTTACCTAATAAGCTATCTTCCAGATTACTATCTATTTTAAGATAAATCTTTATTTCCTCTAAACTTATTAGGTTTTGATTTACATTATCCGTTCTTTTTAATGAAATTAACGTCATAATTCTCTATCCTTTAATATATTACAATTGATATAAAAATCCCCCTATCCTCCTCATTCACTTTGAGGATTTGTTATTGGTTTTGATGATTTGAATTTATTCTTTGGATAATTTTGAGATAAGTTGCAATCTTAGCTCCTGAACTAATGATAATAGCACTCTAATAACTAATTCTTCTTCTGCCACATAATCTGCATAAGGTGATTCAGTGATTGCAAAACTGTCAAAATCAGTTAATTTGCCTGAGATTAAAATTTTATTATCATTATAATCTGCCACACTATAATTCAGCACTATTTGAATTTTTTTTCTATTTGCAATGCTATTGTCCTGAATTAAATAATCCTGCTTATCTACTTCATATTCAATTTTCAACAAAAATTTTGACTCAACTTTAGCTTTGTTATCAAATAATTTCTCTAGCTCGTTATTTAGGAAAAAAGTTGCTCTTGGATATTTTTCGTTTCTATATGCTCCGTCATAATAAAATTTACTCAGTACAGTATTGTTACCACCAGCATAGTATAATGGCTTAAAACCACATCCAGAACAAATTAACAAAATAATAAATAATTTTAAATATTTCATAAATACAAAAGTATAAATACCAAAAAATATTATAATATCTATACTTATTGTATTTTAGAAACAAGTTTTTTAGCTAGCTATTTGCAATAATTTTATTGCATCAAAATTAACAACATCGCCACCAACTTTTTTAGTTGAATAAAACTTCACATAAGGTTTGTGGGTAAATGGATCACGAAGAACACGAATATCACTGCGATCAATAATTTGATATGCATGTTTGAAATTACCAAATGCGACAGACAAAGCACCTTTACTAATACTTGGCATATCAGTTAAAACATAAATCTCCGCACCCAATAGGCTACTAGAGCTTCCCTCAGACAAATTTGGTTGCCATAAATATTGCCCATTTTTATCCTTAAGCATCCTAATTTTTTGCAAAGAGTCCCTACTCATCAAAAAATTCGTGTTATTTGCATAAATTTCCTTAATGCTAAAGAATAACTTAATAACGTCATCTGCAGTTAATTCCTCAGCTTTTGTTTTAATTCTTTCAATTTTTCCCCATTCAACCCCATCTTCATACGAAAGAATACCTTTTGGCTTACCAACACCATCTCCATTAATAAAAGCAATATTTTCTTGCCTGTTGAAAATATTTGAAAGCTTTTTGGATAACCACTCTTCAACATCAATTCTTGGATCATCGATCAGTTTTTGCGTGACCTTTGGTTGAGCATATAACTCATGAGCTATAATTATCTTTTTGGTAAATACTGTCTCATTAGATTTTTCTATTTCACTTAAGCCAGTGTCAGACCACCCACTTGTCGTATCCTCCTTATCCTCAATTAATTCTAACGAATCTGTAGAAATTTCCATTACATTTGCAATCTTCCTCATAGGAGAATTTTCCAGCAACAATGTGTGGATATATTCATTCATTTTATATGTAACAGAATAGCCAAGCTCCTTATCTGCACTACTACTTAAATTTTTGTGCTCAAAATTTGCAACATCTGCCTCCAATCCCTTTTTGATATATTTGCAAAAAGCATTCTTATATTCACAATTCACTTCATATGATTTATGCATTTCAGAACCAGGTCTATTTAAAACACTTTCTATTTTATCCAAACTGTCCTGATATTTATCAAGTGACTGATTTATTTTATCTAAATGCGACAATGTTAAAGAATCAGCTCCGCCCTTCTTTTCAATTTCATTTATCCTCCTGTCATTTATGGATTTGTATTGCTCCCATGTGTTTGCAACTTTATTTGCCTTACTCGTAATTTCATTTATATTCATATGTATATTCACTCCTATATTAATTGTTGTTGAAAAATTAAAATCTCTTGAATAACGCTCTTTTTATCTGTATAGAATTAATACCAATCGCTTGAAATAACTTGATAGATAAATTAGTATTTTTAAGAGATTTTTTACAGCATTTGAGCCTAATGTATCTTGATACATGGCGAAGATGATGTGAAAAATCACCAAAAAGACTAAATTTAAATGTTAAATTATTTTAGGCGATTGGTATAAGAATCGTTTTATAAAATTAAATATAGCTTGAGTCAGATAAGTAGTGACAAGAAGTGATGAGCGAAGTGTAGTAAAACCTACATAAGCGAAGAATGACGATGTCAATACTATCTGAATTATGCTATAGCATTTATGCGCTTATTGGGTGATTAGCTCAGCTGGTTAGAGTACTACGTTGACATCGTAGGGGTCGGTGGTTCGAGTCCACTATCACCCACCATTTACCAAGTATTTTGTCAAGTTGCCAAAGCAACTATTTCAGCAAATTCATTTGCGGGAAAAGTCACCACACTTACCTCCCAAAGTTTTATTTTTGTAATACACCTAATATCGCCATGATAGTAAAAATCCACCACTTCATATCCAATGCTTAAATGGTCAGTAACCTTGTTTTGAATTAAAATATACGCTTCCCTCCCTAAGCTTAAATTTAGAAAAATTCTCCCTTCAACATAAAGCCCTTTTTCATTTTCATATGCTTTATCTATAATACCTATTGGTTGATGATGATTGTGCTGCCACAATAGCTTCACTCCATCAATTTTGTTTCCAACAAATGAATTGGGCAAAATCATATCACCAGCATAATCCACTATGTTAAATACACTGGCATAGCCCTGAAAATACCCACTCTCATTAAAATTCAGTAAATTTAGATTGTTATTTTCTAAACGATTTGCAATCATAGTCATTATCCCTTTAATATTTTTTAATATGAATTATTGGTTAGTAAAATCTGAACCAAGCTCCTATTCTTGGTCACAAATGCAGCAAGACAAAGTCTCTGCCTGGGATGGAGTAAGAAATTATCAAGCCAGAAACAACTTGCGCCTAATGAAACTTGGTGATTTAGCATTTTTTTATCATTCCAACCAAGAAAAGGCCATTAAGGGACTAATCAAAGTTGTGAAGGAATACTACCCAGACCACACTGATGAATCTGGAAGATTTGATATGGTTGATTTTGAATATGTCACTACTTTAGAAAAATCCATTTCGCTTGCTGAAATAAAACAAAATGAAAAGTTGCAAAATATCGCATTAGTCAAGCAATCTAGGCTTTCTGTCATGCCAATCACTCAATATGAATATAACATCATTATTGAACTTTCAAAAGTCACCTATAGCTTGAGTCAGATATGTAGTGACAAGGAGTGATGAGCAAAATCTAGTAAAAACCTACATAAGCGAAGAATGACGCTATCAATGCATATCTGAATTATACTATACCTATAAGTAGGCACTATCATGGTCAACATGTAGCGTTAACAGCCTAATATAATCATCTTCTCTTAATGCCAATCCTCTATATTTTTGAGAAAATCTAAAAGAATAAATTCGCTTACCATTATATTGTTTAGAGAGTATAATTTCCCACTTCAAACCTCTATTTGAATACACCTCCTCCCATGTCATCTTATGTATCTTTTTTAAAGTTGAAAGCAACGCCATTTGCTCTTTTTTCTCTAGCTTGAATAAATCTGCTTGGAACTGGGGATTATTCATATCCACTTTAGGCATTTTCTATTTCTCTTGCAATCTCGTCAAAATTATCTTTTGGTTTATTTTTCTTTGCCCACTCAACTGCTCTGTCTAATTTTGTAGCATTAGCTTTTTTATGCAACCACTCTTCTGATTCAGGTACAAAATGGCCACTTTTAATTATCCACGTTCCATAATCCACTTGCTCAATTGCCACAGTCTTCCCTGCAAATGCTTTTCCTAAAGACAGTTGCCCATTGGCCCCAATTGTCTTTATATTTTGTACGTTTAGCATTTTAGCTATCTCCTATTTTATTAAATTACTATTTCACTATATCACTAATATATGAAAATAACATATATATTTTTCAAACATGTTATTTAATTCACAAGCATAGATGTGTATAATTTTCACCACACTGATAAAAAACTTTCAAAAATATGCCAATTTTTATTTGCGCTATCCTTCTAATTGGTATTTAACTGTATTCAATTAAGGATTTTTGTTCTTAGGAAATAATTTTAAAAAGGTAATTAACAATGAAAAAAATACTACTTACAACGGTTGCAGTTGCAGCATTTGCTCAAGGTGCATCAGCTTTAGAAGCTGGCAAAATGTATGTTAGAGCTGACTTAGGCTACAATTTCTCAAGCCCAAAATTAAATGATAAAATTGCTAAAGGAAAAGATGATACAACAGCAATTTTTCAAAAAACAAGCCAAAGCAATAGACTAAAAGGCTTTGCTGGTGACATTGGTTTTGGTTATGCACTTTCAGACAGCGTTAGAACAGACGTTACGATTAACATGTCTCAAGGTAAGAAAAATCTTAAAGGAATTACATTAACAAATGCACTAGGCAAAGTTGCTAGTGGAGTTTATTCTGACAAAGATGGTAAAAATTATGCTGGAGTTCCTGGTGATGCAAAATTATTAACATCAACTGTTAATCTTAAAGAGAAAAAATTAGGTTTAATGGCTAATGCTTATTATGACTTCAACAATGCTTCAGAATTCACTCCATATGTAATGGCTGGTGTTGGTGTTAACAGAGGTTCATTAGAAGCAAAAGTTTCAGGTTATGAAGCAGGAACTGCTGGTGCTCTTAAAGCAGCTTCTGAAACAATTAAATCTAAAAACTTAACAAGCTTTGCTTACCAAGTTGGTGTTGGTGTTGGTTATGAAGTAGTTAAAGATATTACTTTAGATGTTGGTTACAAAATGTCTGGAATGTCAAGAAATTACAAATTCAAAGCTGCTGATTATGCTGCTGCTGGAACAACAGTTACTCCTAATACTCCTGCTGGAATCTTAACTGGCATTGTTACAGATAAAGATAAAATTGGCTCGCCAAAATTACAACACACTTTAACTGCTGGTGTTAGATTTGCATTCTAATTTAACTAATTGTTGAATTAAATTCATTTCTTACCTAAGAAGTGTTTATAAGCCTTGGGATTAACCTCCTGAGGCTTTTTTTTATTCTTCTAATTTTGTCTTATAGCTTTAGGTCAGATAAGTATTGACCATATAAGTACACATATGGTAACCTAATTGCATAAATTAACCAAAGTTATTATGGATGCAATTACGTATACGAAAGCGAGGAAAAATTTTACTCAAACGATGAACAAAGTGTGTGATGACCATGCCCCGCTGATTATTACACGGCAAAACCAAAAACCCATTGTGATGATGTCACTTGAGGACTACAATTCAATAGAAGAAACTTTATATTTATTGAAAAATTCCAAAAATGCGCTTCGTTTATCAAAAGCATTAGATGATTTAAAACAAAGCAATTTTTCAGATAAACAGCTAATTGAAGAATGAATTTATCATTTTTACCAGATGCCTGGGATGATTATCTATATTGGCAAAAAACGGATAAAAAGGTATTAAAACGTATTAATGAACTCATAAAAGCAACGATTAGGGAGCCATTCTGTGGAATTGGCAAACCTGAGCCATTAAAATTTGCCCTGATAAACTGTTGGTCAAGAAGAATCAATTCTGAGCACAGGTTAGTATACAAAATAGAGGGCAATAATTTAATAATTTTACAGTGTCGTTATCATTATTAATATTAATCGCTTAAAATAATTAAAAATTTAAATTATTTTAACCTGAGTTTTGGATGAGGAATTGTATAACACAAAGTAATAGGCTTGTTAACGTTGAACAAGTGAAGTTTTATGCTAATAAAATTAAAGATTATTCTTTTATCAAAAGATTAAATGGCCAGCCTGGGGGGCTCGCGCGTAAACGCGTGAGGCTGGCCATTTGTTGAATTAAATTTCTTTAAATTTATTAGCTCTTACCTAAAACTCAGGTTATTTTTGGTAATTGGTATTAATTGCATCACCGCCTTTAATTGGGGCCAGGCCTACTTGTTTACGTTTTTCATTAATTGTCATAAAGCTTACTTTTTCCAATCTTTCCCAAATCACCTCTCTTTTACTTGCCAAGGCTGAAATTTTATCCTTATCCAACTTCATTACAATCTCATTCTTGCATAATTTTGCAAGCCATCTTCCAATATGGTCAATAGTGTTTTCAGCAAGTGGCAAAATCGTTTGCTCCCAAAGGGCCACCCTTGCTTCAGCCAAATTGCTATAGGTATTATCCCCAGGAATTCCAAGTAATTGTGGCGGAACACCAAATGCAAGGGCAATGTCTCGTGCGGCACTGTGTTTTCCTTCAATAAAATCCATATCTTTTGGGGACAAACTTATCTCCTTCCAGTCCAACCCACCCTCCAAAATCATTGGTCTTCCAGCATTAACTGAGCCTGTAAAATCCTCCGCTATCATCTCTTTCAGCCTTCCAAATTGCTCATCAGATAATTCAGATGGCCTACCATCAGCACCTTTTACAATAATTGCACCACTTGGTCTTGCCCCATTTTGTAGCAGCGCTTGATTCCAAGCTGCAGCATTGTTATGCTGATCAATACTATAAGCTGCAGCTTCAATTGCAGAAAGCCCATACCAATCAGAGATGGGATGGCTATTTTTAATATGCAAAACCCTGGATAATCCATGGATTTGATCAACAGGAAAAACTTGTTCTCTTTTATCAACTTTATACTGATATCCTATGGGCAAAAAATTATCCCCTGCAATTACATTCACCCTATCCGGTCTAAGGCTGTATGTAAATAGGCATGCAATACTGCACCAGTAAGTGCTTATAAAAAAAGAAAATAGGCACGGAAAAGTGCACCACTATATTAGTTGTAAATAACTAAATATAGGTGCCAAATTGTATAGGGTGCAAATGTACGAAGAAATA
>CAISOX010000039.1 GCA_903887235.1 uncultured Alphaproteobacteria bacterium
ACATTGCTACTCCTATCATTTGTTAACTTTCCAGCTTAATTATATTACCAGAAAGTATACGTTATTTATTTTATTGAACCTCTTCTTTGGTGGTACAATTTTCATTAGCACAGGTGGTACACTATTCATTAGCACTGACAGTAATAGCATAATATTTAAAAATAATGAATATCAAATTATAGACAAGATTAAAACTTATAGAGATATTAATTAAAAAATTATCTACTTTTTATCGTGAACTTCAATATTCTAAAGCACCCAATGAAAAAACAAATTATTACCAAACAGCACTTGAGTATAGAAATTTAAAATATCATCAACATAAATATATCCAATACTCTTTGATTAATTCCAACATTGATCCGTACTGGACCACCAATTTATAGGTTCGTTTAAAACACACATTTCTCCATTATCAAAATAGCTTAACTCTAAGACATTAACTTCAATATTTATTAAATTTTCAATCTTACCTTCCCCAGAGCATGATTTACCTATTATATCTTCTAGTTTTTTATCAATTCCCTCGTTAATATCAAGTAGTTGATGCGCATAATATTTAGCATTATTATAGCAATATGAACCAAAATAAGATCCTACAGCTGATGCAAGACCTTTTATAACATTAGATACGCTTAATAATTTAACTGCATGATGATGATGATGATGATCGTGATTATGATGATGATGATCGTGATTACATCTTTGCAAAGAAAATAGCTCTGTTATTCCTTGCTCAAATATATAAGAAAATACCCCAGCCACTACCGTCTCACCAGGATACTTCCATATAGGTTCAGTGATCTTTAATACTGTATCAAGGGGTCCATTACCATCTTTAAGGTTGATAGTGGCGCTAGAGCTAATAAAGCTTTCACCAACCTCATGCAAAACTTTTGCTAGAGGAATTTTTATCCAATTCAAACCCGGTATTACTTGTAAAAAAGGTATTGAAACTACTTCAATTACTACTCCAGCAAAATGAGCAACTATTCCTGATATGGCATAACTTATACCAGATATAGTATAATTATAATCACTGAAATTATATAAATTTTCTGATGTAGTTACATTGTTAGGCATAAATTTTTCTATATATATGTTACGTTAGAACATAACATATATAGTTTTATTTACTTGTAAACTTATTTTATATATTGTTAAGTAAAATAACTGATTTTTTTAGATGTTAAATTATTCTTTAGATAACATTAGTAAAAGATATGACTTTACTCTTACTCCTCTTAGGGCAGAGGTAATGGATATTTTTATTAAAAAAGGCAGTTCATTAAAAGCTAATGAGGTAATTAATTATGTTAATACTAAAAGGAGTAACACAAAACCAATAGTAATTTATCGAGTTCTGAATTTTCTAGTGGAAAAAAAAGTTTTACATAAAATACAATCACAGAATATTTTTATTCTATGCACTGATAATTTATGCAGTCAAAATAATGGTAATAAAATTTTCTTATCATGTAAAAATTGTAAACAAATTAAAGAAATAGGTGATAAAGTTTTCTTAGAAAAGATTAAAAATCTTTGTAGCAGTAACAATTTTACTCTCAAAGATAGCACAATAGAACTAAATGGTTACTGTAATAATTGTATGAATTTAAAAAATTGACTATCATATAAGGAATAGTAGTGTTTTCGGTTGAAGTGACTCCCAAAAAAACAAGAGTAAAAGTTAAGCAACTCTAATAAAGTAAAAACAAATATGAAAATAATATAAAAGATAAAAACAGGAGCCTGGGTAGAAGTTTTACCTCAAGAGATATCGCCAATTCTATGATGTTTGAGTACATTGAAGCCTTCTATAATTCCTATAGGAGACATTCTTTTTTAAATTATTATTCCCCTAATAATTTTGAAATGTTATATTACGGATTATATAAAAATGTTACTTAACTTTTACTCCATGTTTTGGGGTTCACTTCAGTAAGAGAATATGACAATAATTGGAATAGATTTAGGAACAACCAATAGCTTATGTTCAATTTGGCAAAATGGTAAGGTGGTTCTTATACCAAATAGATTGGGTTCATTTCAAACTCCGTCAGTAGTTAGTATAGATGAGGAGGGTGGGTTGGTTGTTGGTGAAATTGCAAAATACAAACTAATTACACATCCAGGCTCTACTATATCATTATTTAAGCGTTTTATGGGTACAGATTGGAGTGCTAAATTAGGCAATAAATTATACACTGCCGTAGAGTTATCTTCATTTGTTTTAAGGAGTTTAAAAGAGGACGCTGAACATTTTACAGGAAAAAATATTGAATCCGCTGTGATAAGTGTTCCAGCTTATTTTAATGATAATCAAAGGCAAGCGACAAAACTTGCAGCACAAATTGCAGGTCTAAAAGTGGAACGCCTTATTAATGAACCTACTGCTGCATCTTTAGAGTATGGATTTCACAAAAACAGCAATGGCAAAAAATATATTATTCTCGATATGGGAGGAGGAACTTTTGATGTTTCAATAGTGGAGTATTTTGATGGAGTTATAGAGATTCATGCTTCCTCTGGAGATAATTTTTTAGGTGGTGAAGATTTTTTGAATCTTTTAGTGGATGAATATTTAAAAATACAAAATATATCGAAAAAGGACTTTTCTAGTGCAGAAAAATCATTAATTTATCATACCTTTGAAAAAATTAAATGCGAACTAAGTAAAAAGGAGATAATAGATATTCATGAAATAATCCCTAGTAAGACAAAGCCATGGACATTAACTAGAGAGATGTTTGCAGATATGTCAAAACCATTATTATTGAGGGCTCAAAACCCGGTAGAAAGAGCTTTGATGGATTCTGCAATTGATCTGGATGAGATTCAATCTGTAATAATGGTTGGTGGAGCAACAAATATGCATTGTTTCCGTCATTTGGTTGCAAGAATGTTTAGAATGCTTCCCACTTCAACTACTGATCCAGCTCTTGCAGTTGCTATGGGAGCAGGGATACAAGCTGGGTTACGAGAAAAAAACATTGATCTAGATGATATTGTATTAACAGATGTAGCGCCATATACGCTGGGAACAGGAGTTATAAACCTTGAAAATCCCAAGGAGGGCGATTTATTTTTACCAATTATTGAGAGAAACACCACTGTTCCAGTGAGTAAAGAAGTGACAGTACGCTCAGTATATGACAACCAAGAAAAATGCAAAGTACAAGTATATCAAGGTGAAAGTTATTTAGTTTCCAACAATGTATTAATCGGCACAATTGACGTCACTTTACCCAGAAGGCCAGCTAATTTAGAGATTATAATAAGGTATAGTTACGATATGAATGGAATTTTAGATGTTGACGTGACGGTCCCAGAGTCAAAAGAAACATTTTGCCAAACTATTGTGAATTCACCAACATCACTAACTAATGAAGAAATTGAAAAAAGCAAATTGAAATTAAAAAATTTAAAATTTCATCCAAGAGATCAAGAAGAAAATATACTTTTATTAACAAAACTTGAAAAAATATATGAAGAAAGTTTGGGAGAATTGAGAATGTATGTGATGGGCATAATTAATAATTTCAAAGGTAAGTTAAATGGGCAAAATAGTTTAGAAATAGAAAGAGAAAAAGTTAAAATTCTAGAATTTATTAAAAATCATGCCGACAATTCAGGATTTTAAAAGTTGTTGGGAAATTTTAGGTATAGATGAATATAGTGACCTAGAAGCTATTAAATCTGCGTATGCCAAAAAAATTAAATTATCCAAACCAGATGAGAACCCATCTGAATTTTCGATACTAAATGCTGCTTATAAAGATGCACTAAGATTAACTAAAAACTGTAATTTTGCAGATAATAAAAAGAGTGTGAAGGTTTTAAATATACATCTAAAAGATAAGAGCGTGGAAATTAATGATATTAACCTTCTTGAAGAGAGTAAACAACACGATGGTATTATCGTGTTTGATAATTGTCCTTTGTTTAACGAGCAGGATAAGTATTATGATTCAAATAGGCTAAAAGATGACAAGAAAAAACTTTATAATGATCTAGCAGAAGTGTTGGATCACAAAAAAAGAAATAAGCTAAAAGAATGGAAAAAAATTCTACAAAACGAATTATTTCAAGACCTTATGTAAATAGGCATGCAATACTGCACCAGTAAGTGCTTATAAAAAAAGAAAATAGGCACGGAAAAGTGCACCACTATATTAGTTGTAAATAACTAAATATAGGTGCCAAATTGTATAGGGTGCAAATGTACGAAGAAATA
>CAISOX010000040.1 GCA_903887235.1 uncultured Alphaproteobacteria bacterium
CCAACTGGGATAAATATACTTGGTAAGTATTTACAGATACTGATATGGCTGCAGTTATGGGCACCTTTATATGCGATATTAAATATGGTAATGAGTACAGTTGCGCAGTATAAGACCCAAGGCATCATAGGGAATGATGGGTTAAGTATGATGACATCAGTAGGACTTACGACGCTTCAGGGTAATATAGAGGCGATAGCGGCATTTTGCACAAGTTCGATACCATTCATATCATATTCATTAATGCAGGGAGGAGTTGGATCATTTATGCATTTAGCGGGAACAATGACGAGTGGGATATCAGGAGCGGCATCAGCAGCATCAAATGAAGTTAGCTCGGGTAATCTAGCACTTAATAGTGTGTCATATGGTGGTAGAGCTATGATGAATGTAGCTGGATTTAAACATGATATGGGACTTAGTTATAAATCAGGAAGAATGGATATGGAAAGGTTTGATGGGTCACAGGGATTTATGACGGGAGCAGGAAGAAGTGGAGTGATAGCAGGGGAAGGAATGAATATGTCAAGGCTTCCAGATAAGATGAGTATCTCTAGAGCTATAGATAGTGGGTTTAGTAGTAGCATATCTAAGGAGAGGTCAGCTGCCGCAAACTTTAGTGAGCAATATGAGGAAGCAAAGGCGATGTCAGTTAATAATTCAAAAGGATTGTTAGAGAGTATGAGTAGGAATGTGGGACAGAGTAGAGGGTGGCAGGTATCAGAAAGTAGTAGATATGCAGATAGTATAAATAAAACAGCGCAATTTACAAACTCATTACAAGAGGATAAGGGATATAGTGCAAAGCAAGCAGCCGAAATATCACTTAGTTTAGGAGGGAAGATATTTGGATTTGGAGCGGGGTCAAGCTTCTCGAGCCAAGGATCATATGATGAAGCTATAAAGGAAGGAAAGAGTCTTGCGGAATCACAAGGAGTTACAAAGCATTTAGAAGTAGGAACGTCACATTTAAAAGATGTGAGGTATAATGAGGGGAGTGGAGAAGATAAGAAGCTAACGGAGAATTTAGAAACAAGTTTAAATAAGATGGAGAGATATTCAAATATGGCAAACATACATAATGCCATAGCAGATAGAGTATCAGATCAAAAGCAGACAGCGGAGAGATTGGGAATAGGAGTAAATGAAGATGCAACTGAGCAGTTTGTAGATTATGTGGCAAATAGAAAAATGGTAAATGGAGAAGTATATGGCAGAGATAAGGCGATACAAGTGCTGGCTGATCCAGATAAAACAGCTGACAAGGGAATATTGGTACAGGAGTTTGCGAATAAAGTATCTTCTGATTTAATACCAGGGTTTAGAGAAGGTAATGTTTTGAGTAATATGAAGGCTGGTTATGAAAATAAGCATGAAGAAAGAAAAGAAGAATTAGAGAAAAGAGTGATGGATGAAGTATTAGGTGGTAAGGATAAAAAAGATGATGAAAAAAAACCTCAGTACGGAACATTTAATCAAGAGCAGGGAAATATTAAACAAGGAAACCCCCCAGCTAAAAAAGAATCTGCTTATGAAAAGACAGGAGATAGTTTAATTACAAAAAGTGAGACCGCAAAAATTAACAAGCTAAAAATTAATGATGATTTAAGTTCTAAGGATGTAAAAGATGCATATCAGCTATATACTCCAGAAGGAGGAGATAAAAATAACAAGGTAAATATAGTAGATAATACGAGATCTGAAATTCAAAATGTTGGCGATAAAGTAACTCAGCAACAAAATGCAATAGATAATCAAAAAGTCAAATTACAAGATAATTATAAAGAAGAAGCCAATACATCAAGAATACAAAAGGCAACAGATGC